>JAUIHJ010000331.1 GCA_030432015.1 bacterium | reverse complement strand
ATGGCATCCCGGCGGGTATCCACGTTGTCGACAATCCCGTTCACACCTTTAATCTCTTGGCCTTGGCAGCGGTCGGTCAGCATACCGAGTGCTTCGATGGAAAGGCCCTGTTTGGCTGGAAGCTTCAGCACTGGGCCTTCATCTTGCTCTTCATTGGCTTTATCGTCAAAGTTCCCTCGGTCCCGCTTCACACCTGGCTTCCCGATGCCCACGTCGAAGCTCCGACGCCAATTTCCATGATCTTGGCCGGCGTGCTGTTGAAGATGGGCGGCTATGGCATTATCCGCATCTGCTATCCCATTTGCCCGTTGGGTGGCTTCGACTTCGCGTTCGCGGTCTGCACGATCGGCGTGCTCAGCATGGTTTATGGTGCCTTCGCGGCCTTGGCGCAAAAAGACTTTAAACGAATGGTCGCCTACAGTTCGGTAAGCCATATGGGATATGTGGTGCTCGGCCTGGGTGTTTGGTCGGCCACCGCCCCCTACTACAATTCCGATTACTGGAACATGGGCATCCAGGGTGCCATGTTCCAAATGATTGGACACGGCATTAGCTCGGCTGGCATGTTCTTTATGGTGGGAGTGGTCTACGATCGCGTGCACCACCGCAATCTGGACGAATTCGGCGGGCTGTTCAGTCGGATGCCGGTCTACACGGCATTGGCAATCGGTATTTTCTTTGCCGGGCTCGGCTTGCCGGGGCTCTGCGGTTTTCCCGGCGAAGTTTTTGTCGTCCTCTCCGTTTTCCGTCTCAGTGTTCCCTTGGCCGTGATTTCGGCGGGTGTCGTCGTGCTGACGGCCGGATATATTCTTTGGGCCATTCAGCGGGTCTACCTGGGTGCGGAATACAAAGGCCCGCACGAAGAAGCATTGGTTCCGGCAACGACGCGTGAGAACCTGATCGCGGGAAGTCTCCTGGTCCTGGCAGTCCTTTTTGGTGTCTTTCCGCACCACACCGTGTTGCGATACACGGACAAGACCGTGCAACGCCAAGTGGACGAATTGACCGCCTGGACCCGCCGCGCCGAACCTGCCATCAGCGCCGAGGAATCGGCGGAAGAAGCGGCAACAGCATTGCGACTTGACCACGACAATCTTGTCGCCCCGCGTTCGGTGAAGACGGACCCGGGCCACGCAATACCCACGACGCCGACCGCTGTCGTGCGACCTCATTTCACATCGAGCATAGACTAACCGTGAACCTGCACGAACTTGTCAGCCAACTCATCATCGACACCAAGGGTTCCGTTGCCGGCGGCCTGTTTACGTTGCCGTCGCGGGACTCCAGCTTGGGCGTTTTCCTGCCGGAAATCTGCCTCTGTGCTACGATCGTATTGATGCTGCTGGTGCGCGTGTTTCGATTCGGCCGGCATGTCGACGCTTTCTACTTTGCTGCGTTCGGCAGTGCCTTGGCTCTGTACTTTGTCGCGCCGTGGCAGCATCTGGGAGCAACCCCGCCTTCGCTTCTTGACCCTTCCAGCGTGACCGATCCCACCGCGGTAACGCGGATGGAAATCTTCACCGGCATGTTGGTCTATGATCCCTTCAGTATTCTGATTCGCAGTGTGCTATTGGGCTTTGCTTTTCTGTTCGCCATCTTCACCAAGTTGTCCGGCATTCCCGACCGAGAAGATGGGCCGGATATTTATGCCATGGTGCTCGGCTCAACCTTGGGCATGTGCCTGATGGCATCCGCCAATCATCTGCTGATGGTTTTCATGGCGGTGGAAATGGCCAGCGTTCCCTCCTACGTGCTGGCCGGGATGTTGAAAGGCCGCCGGGTTGGAAGTGAAGCCGCGCTGAAGTACGCGATCTACGGTGCCGGGGCTGCCGGGGTGATGCTGTATGGCATCAGCCTGGTCGCAGGCCTCTTGAATACGGCTCACCTGCCAACAATCGCCCTGGAGTTATCGGAACGATTGCCGACGATGCCTGCCGGCGAAATGATGGTCTTGGTTTTGGGCGGCTTGATGATCATGGTGGGCCTGGCCTTCAAATTGTCTGCCGTGCCATTTCATTTTTGGTGCCCGGATGTGTTTGAAGGCGCGACGGCGGAAGTCAATGCATTCCTGAGTGTTGCTTCGAAGGCGGCGGCGCTGGCGTTGCTGGTCCGCGTGGCGATTGGTTTTGGTGGCATCGCACCGGAAGGCGTTTCACCCGGGTATCGCAGCCTCGGTCTGGCCTCCGTGGCGGAACCCGCACTGAACCAGGGGCTGGCCGGAATCAGCTCGTCCAACGGCCTGTTTTCCGTGGCGGCAGAAGACGCTGGCGTGGCAGAAGACGATGCGGAACCAAGCCATTCTGACGCTGGCCATTCTGATGCTGGCCATTCTGATGCTGGCGTTCACGCAGACGAATCTCACACGGCGCCTGCTGACAGCGAAGTCTCTGCAGCGGATGGACTGGCGATATCCCGAGATTTTCTCGCGAAGCTCATCGCATTGCTGGCGGTTGTCAGTTGCACGTTTGGCAATCTCTCCGCGTACGGACAGACGAATATCAAACGCATGATGGCATACTCGACCATTGCGCATGCGGGCTACATGATGATGCCAGTTCCCGCAATGTTGGTGCTGATCAATTATGATTCTTCGCGTGCCGAGTCCGCGATCGCCGGCCTGTCGATCTACATCGTTGTTTACCTGTTCATGAGCCTCGGTGCCTTCGCGATCATCGCCTTCCTGCGTAATGCGATGCGAACCGAAATGATTGCCGACTATGCCGGGCTGATCCGCCGTTGCCCGCTGACGGTGATCTGCTTTGTCTTGATTTTGTTTAGCATGATCGGTCTGCCCCCCCTGGCCGGCTTTGTCGGCAAATTTGCGATTTTTGCTTCCTTGGCGGATGGTTACCAATTGAGCCTGGCGGCTGGAGAGCCCGCCACTTTCTTGCTGGTCATGCTGGTTGCTGGCGGACTGAATACGGCCATTAGCCTGATTTATTATCTCCGCGTTGCCAAGGTCATGACGATCGATCCCGAGCCGGAAGATCGTCGACCATTTGTGTTCTCGGATGTGTCGCTACAAGGCACTTACATCTGGTTCTTAACCCTCCCCACGGCGCTCCTGATGCTAAATTGGGACGTCCTTAACCGCTGGGCACAAGCAGCGGCAAAGTACCTGTTGGCTTAGAATCAAGATTATGACCGAAGTGGACACGATGGACGTGCTGAACCGATTGGCGGTACTCCACCACCGCTCGCTGGCGACCTATATGAGCTACGCCCAACCGGCGTGGAAGCGGGGCGAGGAACGCGCAAAGACGACCCTGGCATTGATCGCGGCTGACGAGCACGCGACCGTGGACCGACTATTCGAGATGATTGCCGAAGCGGGGCGAAGTGCCTATCACGGCACATTTCCGATGGAATACACCGCCTTCCACGACCTGTCGTTCGACTTCCTCCTCGGCAAGCTGATCGAGAATCAGAACGATAAGATTTTGCAAATCGAGGAAGCCATTGAGCAGTTAGCGCTGGCGCCAATCGCCAAACTGGCCGCCGAGGAAGCGCTCGGGGCAGCCAAAGGCCACCTGCAATCGCTCGAGGAACTTCAGCAAGCTGACCTTGCATCGAGCTGATTGCATCTAGCCGTCTTCTGAATTGGCCGGTACCGCCCGCAACGCACGTGATGGACGTCAGGCTTTGGTATCCGTGGCACAAATGGGGTGCAGAAAATGCAGCTGTTTGACACCCATTGCCACTTGGATGACGAACAATTCGACGAGGATCGCGCGGCGGTCGTGCAGCGTGCCGTCGAATCGGGTGTGACCCGCATGGTGGCGGTCGGAACAACCGCTTCGGCCAGTCGCAAATGCACACAGCTGGCCAGTCAGTTTGACAGCGTTTTGGCGGCTGTGGGAATTCAACCGAATTACTGCGCCGAAGCGGGACCCGCCGACTGGGAGACGATTGTGGCGCTCGCCTCGGACCGCAACGTCGTGGCATTGGGTGAAACCGGACTCGACCGCTACTGGGACCACACGCCGCTGGATGTCCAGCGCGATTATTTCGATCGACATCTTCGGCTGTCGCAGAAGCTGAGGATTCCGTTCATCGTCCATATGCGCGACTGCGACGAAGAGATCCTGGTGATGCTCCGCGAGGCGCGGTCACGGGACGAATTGCATGGTGTGATGCATTCGTTTACGGGAACCGAGGCAACGGCGCAGGAGTGCCTGGAACTCGGGCTGGACATCAGCTTCGCCGGAATGGTGACGTACAAGAAGTCAATTGAGTTGCGGCGAATCGCGGCCCTTGTCCCGGATGACCGGATTCTGATCGAGACCGACGCGCCCTATCTGTCCCCACATCCCAAACGGGGCCAGCGCCCCAATGAACCGGCGCTCGTAATCCACACCGCCACCTGCCTGGCGGAAGTGCGCGGCGTGGGACTGGCGTCGTTTTGCGAGCAAACGACACGAAATGCCAACCGCCTGTTTGGCCTGCAAACTTCGATTCCCTAAAGGAGAACGATCAATGGTGAAAACAGTCAGTACCATGTTGCCGCTGGGAACCCCAGCTCCTGATTTCACTCTGGTGAATGTCGATGGCAGCACCGTTTCGCTGTCACAGTTCGCCGGCGCCCCAGCCCTGGTCGTCATATTCATGTGCAATCATTGTCCATTCGTCAAACATCTGGCCGACGCGCTGGCTCAGTTTGGTCACGAGTGCCAGAGTAAGGGCGTGGCGATCGTCGCGATCAGCTCGAATGATGTCAGTGGCTTTCCGGCAGATTCACCCGAGCAAATGGTGCACGAAGCCGAGCTTCGTGGCTATCCGTTTCCGTATCTTTATGACGAAACGCAGGAAGTCGCGGTGGCCTATCGCGCTGCTTGCACACCCGATTTCTATGTCTTCGACAAGGACCAGAAACTTGCCTACCGGGGGCAATTCGACTCCAGCCGACCGGGCAACGACATTCCCATATCGGGCGACGACCTGCGGAGCGCAGTGCAGGCGATTGCCGCGGGCCAGCCGGCGCCAGAGCCTCACGTTCCCAGCCTGGGGTGCAACATCAAATGGAAGCCGGGCGCTGAACCCGACTATTTCAACGCGGCAGGAACGGGCTGAGCGGCATTTGCTGGACAGCCCCAGCCTGCGGTGCAATGCGTTGCCATCCAGACGTTCCGGCCACTGTGCAACGGTCAATCGAATAACGGGGCGCCGCCAAATTAGCTGATCCGTGACTTGTCGGTCAATTGTCTCACGATTTCGCGGCGATCACCGGTCTTGGCCAGGATCGCGTCCTGGCGATCGGCCCAACTCGGCCCGTCCGCCATCACCTGGACGTGTTCGAGTTGGTCTTCACAGCCGAGCGTCTGGGCGACCGGCCTGAGCCATCGCCTTAGTCGCTGCACGATTTGGCTTAGCGTTTGGACGTCATGCGTATAGGAATCAACCAATTCGGCTTGGGTACCAAACCGGCAGGCCCGCCACTTGTTTTGCCGGACCATCATCGGATGGCAGTCGTGCTGGTAGGTCCCTTCATCAATCTCATCGGACAGGGCGGTCACCAGGCATTGGATCAGGGCTGCGATGGCCATGGTATCGGTCAGGTTTCCGGGCATGTCGCAAACGCGGACTTCAACGGTGCCGAAGTTGTGATGCGGTCGGACATCCCACCAGATCTCGCGAATTGTGTTGATAAAGCCGGTATCGACCATGTGATTGACCAACCACACGTACTCACTCCAGTTGCGCATCAGCGTCGGCAGCCCCGCCGTCGGGAGTCCCTCGAGAATCTTCGAACGATGGGACTGCAAGCCGGTCGCCCGGTTTTCCCAGGAAGGACTGCTGCAAGTCAGCGCTAACAAGGTCGGCAGATGCTGCATAATGCGATCACAGATCATGACTGCCTTGTCACCGGTGTCCACGCCAACGTGGACGTGCAAACCAAACGTAACCATTCGCCTGGCAAGTTCCTGCAGCAAATTGACCAGCGCCAAATACCGCTCGTCGGGCGTCACCTGCTGTTCGCTCCACACTGAAAACGGGTGCGTCGAGCCCCACCAGAACCTCAGCCCCAGCGAATCGGCGACCTGTTCGGCGAGCGTCAATTTCTGCCTCAGGTCCGCGTCGGCTGCTTCAATCGTTTCGCAAACGCAAGTGTTGATCTCAACGGTGCATTGCATCAACTCCGGCTTGTAGCACGGTGTCGCTGACACTGGCAAGGCCTGCAACAGTTCGGCGACGGAACTGGAGAGCGCCATCGACTTCGCGTCGACAAGGCCGAGCTCTAATTCGATGCCAATCGTGGGGCGCGTATTGGGCGTGAAGTCAAGTTTCGTCATGGCGCACGCTGGCTGGTTGGGGCGGAGGAAGGCGACGTCAAATCTGATAATTAGGAACGGTCTTACCGGCGACTCGCTGCGGATCGGCTTGCATGACCAGGGTCCGGGCCAGCACGTTGGCGCCAATCGGCAGAGCGCGTTCGTCGATATCGAAGTTGGGCGTGTGCAGCGGGGAACCTCCGGTCGCTTCGGAACGACACCCTAATCGCAACATTGCGCCGGGAACGTGCTCCAAGTAGTAGGCAAAATCCTCGCTCCCCATACTGGCCCGGGGAATCTCGTCAACGCCGTCCGGACCAACCACCTCGGCGACCGCCATCCGGGCCACTTCGATCACGCGCCCATCGTTGACCACCGAACCACTACCGATTCCATAGGCGACCTCGATCGTCGTCTCGGTGGTTTGTCCCAACCCGTCGGCCATCCGGCGAATGTGATCCATTGTTTGCTTGCGGATGGAGCGGTCGAGCGTGCGGATGGTCCCGCGTAACATCACTTCTTCCGGGATTACGTTCGCATTGTCGCCGGCCTGAATCTGTCCAATCGTGATCACGACCGCATCCTGGCTGTCGGTAGCGCGGGGAATATTCAGGTAAAGTGAGTTGATCAGTTGGGCCGCGGCAGCGATCGGATCCGAGGTCTCATGCGGTCGCGCCGCGTGACCACCGCGTCCGCGAATGCAAATCGTCATTTCGTCACAACTGGCCGTCAAGACGCCCGGCCGCACCCCGATGTGGCCAACATCCCGTGAGGGGTCAACGTGAACTGCCACGACGGATTTAACATCCTCGAGCGCACCGGCACGAATCATCTCCTGGGCGCCCTGGCAGGTTTCCTCGGCGGGCTGAAAAATACCGCGCACCTGCAGCGGCCACGGCAACTTGCCCGCCTCCTGCAGGCGTCGCAAGCCTTGCAACGCGCCCCATACGATGGCCGTATGCCCGTCGTGGCCGCAGGCGTGCATGACGCCGTCTTGTTGGCTACGATACTCGACCGGCTTCATGTCGTGGATTCTTAGGGCATCCAGGTCCGCGCGGAGGGCCAGCCGACCGTCGGTGGCCTGACCAGCGGTGGGAAAGTCGGCGATCACACCGCGCCCTTCGGGTCCCAGGCGGACGTCAAAGCCCTCATCCCCCAGCATCTGATACAGGTGCAGACTGGTGGCCTGCTCTTGGCCCGACAACTCGGGATGCATGTGCAGATGGCGGCGCAATGCGACCATTGCGGGTACGTTGGCGGAAATTGCGTGGTCCAGCGCGTCACGCCAATCTTGGGACATGGGTTGCTCTCTGAGCGTGGCTTAGCGGTCGTTGCCCTGTTCGTCTGCTTCTTCACGCAGGACTTTGCCCAGCCAACGTCCCCAAACAACGTAATGGAAGCCAATGATACTGGAGAAGATCAGCCCACCAACGACGATGGCAACCCCGATTCGGCCCGGCAGTAACAGCAGGAACCCGGCCCCGAACATCAGCATCATCAGCGCGGCATAGGTTGAAAACCTGGACCCCTGGGGTGCGGCAGGTGGCTGGGGCAATGGAGATTCAGGCATTTCCGCTCGGCAGCAAGGTCGTGGAAGCGATGTGGCACATTCTACTCCAGACGCGGCAGCGCGACCAGATTCCCGAACCAACCGCCCTTCCAGGGCAAGCCTTGTTATGTTTGCAAACGACGTGGCTGGGATTCCGGCGCGTGCGTTCTGAAATTGTGCCAATTAGCCGCGCAGCGGCGGCGGCAGGAGTTTGACGACGCCACGACGCCTGCCGCCACAGCGCGGCTCGTGAACGACCAGACAATAAGTCCCCGGGGCTCACAACCCCAGGCTAAATGGCCGAGCGCGATTCAGCAGCGCACACCCCTTCACCGGGACGGGCACCTTTTTCGCCGACAGGCGTTTTTCCGCAGTTGAATCTAATGGACGGTGAAAAACGAGCCGGTCCCGGATGGTCGCCGAATTGCACTCGGTCATTTAGAAACTGACATGCCTTCGCCGTGCGCAAAAACGCAACTTCACAACTGACGCTGCGGGTTTTTTGCTTAGGATGGGCGCTTAAATTGGAAAACCGAAAGGCCCTGCCCCGCAGGGGATATCGCTTGACTCCCCCTGTCCGGCCGAGTATCCATGAGTATCCCATGAAAGATCGACAATGATGCCTGATTCGACCCCCAAACCCGCCGCCCTGCGGGTACTCTTGATTGAAGACGATAGGGATGATGCGATCCTGGTGAAGCAGGCGTTTGGGGAATCAACGGGAAATTCCTTTCAAATCGACCTGGCAATTCGCCTCGCCGACGCGATTTCCCTGCTGCGCGAATCAAAATTCGACGTGATCCTCAGCGATCTGTCGCTACCCGATTCGACCGGGATCGAGACCTTCCACGAGTTGCTCGCCGCGGCCGGCGGCGTCCCCATCGTGATTCTATCAGGCAATCAAAATGATGCGGTGGCACTCGCG
>JAUIHJ010000330.1 GCA_030432015.1 bacterium | reverse complement strand
GCCGGAGGCACGGTCATCACGCTGTACGCATTGACCGTCCAGCGCGATTGATCCGCCCCGCGGGCGTGCAGAAGAACGCCGCGTCTCAACCGTCCCGCTTGCGTTGGAAGTACTCGTTCACATGCTTTCGCTGTGACTTCGGCAAGCGCTGTTCCGTCTGAGGATCGGGTTCCTCGTTGATGGAACTGAGGATCTGCTCTTTGATACCTTCCTGCGTCTTGCCTGCACGATTCTTACCAAATGCATCGCCGACGCGAACGGCTTCACCGGGACGCAACTTTCCGCGTTCGCGGGCTTTGTATTCTCCGGTCTCCGTCTCTTCTTCCGGCCGAAACCCTTCGCCCCGACCCTGTCCCAGGCCGTTGCCCGGCATTTCGCTGAACTGATCGGACATGCCGCCAAATTCGCTGAACATGTCACCTTCGCCTTCCTGCATCATGTCTTTGGCGCTGGCAATCTCATCCATCATCTCCCCCAGCGTTTCCAGTTCGTCCATCTCGGCCTGCATTTCGGACAGTTCCGACGCCAATTCGCTCAACTGTTTGGATGCACTTTCGGAGTCTCCCGACTCGAGGCATTTTTGACACTCGCCGAGCTGCTTCGCCATCTGCTCCATGCGGTCCATTTGGCGGTCCTGACGTTCCAGCTGATCGAGTTTTCTTTGGAGCTTGTTGGCACCTTCCAGGTCGCCTTGATCGATCTTCTTCTGGATCTCTTGTTCGAGCTTCTCTTTTGCCTGTTTTTGCGCGTCGGCCATTTCCTGGAGCTTCTGTTTCATTTGCCCCAGCTGTTTGGCCAACTGCTTCTTCTCCGCATCGGTCAAATCGCCATTTTCCAGTTTTTCCTGCAACTGTTTGAGTTGATCCAGGGCCTTTTGGAAGTTCCCCGATTTCAGCGCGTTGGCGACTTTCTCTGCCGGGCCACCCTCCAAGTTCTTTAACTTGTCGAACTGCTTCTTCATTTCTTCGGAATCGCCCAGATCATTGCGTCGCTTTTCAATCTGCTTGGCAAGGTCGTTGATTTCGATCATCGCCTTCTTGCGATCCACATCATCCTTGTTCGCCAGATCATTGGCCCCCTGCTCGATCTTCTTAAACAGTTCCTCGGCGTCCTTGAGTCCCTTCTGCTGCGCCGACTTGCGGCGTTGGGCAACCCGACGTTTTAATTCTTCGGCCGCGGTCTTGATCTTCTTCCGGTTTTCGATCGTCGCCGCACCGGCCTTGGTGGATGGCTGCGCGTCGGCCAGCAACATCACTCCCAGAACCGCCAACGCGGGAGCGAGCGGCAGCAGAGCTCGCCAGCCGCTGCTGACCTGAAACTTCTCTTTGACGGTCAAGACCTCGATCCGGCGGGAAGCGTCGTGAACTAACGCCTGGCCCGATTCGCTGTCCAATTCCTCGGGCGCCAAGGAAAGTGCGCTCGAGACGCGCTCCTTCAGGCCAAAGCGACGATCGATCTCGATCGCGGCATTCAACGTGTCAGATCGCACAACGTACGTCCACACTCCGGCGATCACCAGACCAGCAACGACTGAACCACCGATCCATGACCAGGTCCAAACTCCGTGATCGACGTTGACAGGCCAAATCTTAATGGCGGCAATCGCACCAACGGCCAACAATAACGTGGCAAACAAGGTCCAAGGGATGCATGCCAGGAATTGCTGCAGGATCAAGCGTCGTCTCGCAGTGGTGACCTGACGTTTAATCTCTTCCATGGTTCGGCTCCCGTCTCGGAGTGAAGTCGTGGCGTCGTTCGTTTTCAAGGTGGCGCGATCAACGGCAACGCCCAGATCGTCCATGGCCGGATGCCCCACTGATCGCAGGAGCCCGTGCACAATCTGTCGTATTATATCGATTGGGAACCCGTTGATCGTGCCCGAATTTGCAATTTCAGCCGGTTTTTCGTGACGATGGCGCTGCGTGTCGTGACGTCAGGACACCTCGACCCGATCATTTCGCCCCCACGGGTCGTTTATTGGGCGACCAACGCGGTTGGCTTTTTTTTTGCGAAAAGTGTTCGGGAAAGTGCTCGGGGCCACCCATTGGCCACAATCACACATAACGCGGGGAAAACGATTGAAATACTGCTGGTAGAGAACCGAGCCGATGTAAAGGATGCAACCTCCACGATCGGTGACGTTCGAGGTCGGCTGGCACAATTTTCGCCACCACAACGTGCACAACGGGAAAAATGGCACCGAAACCGCGACCGAAATTGTCCACGACGATCCTCGCGCGGGGCAAAGTTTTTGGCCGTTCAGGACGATCGGCCGACACCCCAAAGTGGACCAAACACGAGTTAAAACGGGCGTTAATCGCCGGTTAGAGCCATGCCGGGGGGACAATGCAGGCTGCCGGATTGAGGGGGAGCGAAGTCCGGTTGGTAGAATCAAAAGGTACGGTGCCAGCAACGTCGGCTGGCCGATCGCCGCACGTTCCTCGCTAACATCACAGTCCATCAACATGCGCCAGGCGCCGACCGGTGCACGGTGAATCGCGCCGCACGGGTCGACACGCCATAATTCGATATACCGCGGAGAGAGACGTCCATGTTATCCACAGGCCCGTTACCATCGCCGGACTCGCTGCCAGAGGCCGACATCGTCATCTACGATGGGCACTGCCGCTTTTGCACGACGTCCGTGCGACGCCTGCATCGACTCGGAGGCGGGCGGCTGGCGTTCCTATCGTTGCATGATGCTGAAGTCGCGCGGCGGTTTCCTGACCTGACGCACGACCAATTAATGGACGAGATGTACGTCGTCGACAAACACGGAAAGGCCCGGGGCGGTGCAGCGGCATTTCGTTACCTGACGCGGCGCCTGCCGTCTCTGTGGGCACTCGCTCCCCTCCTCCATATCCCCCTGAGTTTAGGGCTCTGGAAGTTTTTCTACCGCCAGGTTGCCAAACGCCGTTACCTGTTTGGCAAGACCGCAGACTGCGACAGCGGAAGCTGCGATATTCACTTTCGCTAGTTCATGCACCAGGCACGACTTGAATCGGCCGATCCCACGGCTGAGCAATTGACCCGGTGCCCTCCAGCCGCACCATCCTCGCGGAGCCTCAATACATCGCCATGCCCAGGGAACTGTTGGTCGAGGGAGTCGTCGCCGTCGTTCCGCAAGGATCGCGGCTGCTGGTCATTCGGCGTTCACGGCACGTCGTTGCCCCGGGCATGTTCTGCTTTCCGGGAGGCCATTTGGAGGCGGGGGAGTCCGAGCAGGACGCCGTCATCCGCGAACTACAAGAGGAGCTGGCCGTGACCGTCTGCCCTAAGCGTCGCCTTTGGCAGAGTGTGACGCCGTGGGACGTCGCACTGGCTTGGTGGCTATGCGATCCCCTGGCGACGACACCGCTGCCAAATCCTGCCGAAGTCGAGTCAGTGAAGTGGCTGGAACGTGAAGAGTTGACGCAACTGCCTGATCTCTTGGAAAGCAATCGGCATTTCTTGCTCGCCTGGCAGCGCGGCGAATTCAACCTGGGTGACTAACTCGAGCCAGCGTGCCCGCATAATGGGTGGGGTGCCTATCCAGGCCTCCGCGGCGATCGGCGGTTCCTGACGAAAATTTTCCAAATTCTCTGCTGTCGACCAGCGGTCGTCATTCGCAGCACAAGCGGTCTAAAGTATTTGCCAGTAACAACTAGCCACGTGCGGAACGAACACCACGTGCCGATAGCACCGCCACCATCCTCGTATTTTCGCACAAATCGAGCTGCCATCAGCTGCGGGAATCCGATAAAGACAAAATCCGAAGACTACAAACCACGTTGTGCGCCGAAGAACTGCGGCGAAACGGAATCGTCGCGACCAACGTCTCCAACAAAAGGGAGAGGTGTAGGATGCGACGATGGATCGCTTTGAGCGTGTTCGCGCTGAGCCTGATGGGTCGAGTCAGCACGGGGCATGAACAACCTTCATGTAGCCTCGTTGTCGCGAAGAACTGGCTTCGATTTGAGCTCATCCTGGGCCGTCTTACCGCCACGCAGCTTCGTGGTGGACAACAGAAATGCGTCCAACAGACGAGCGTGTCCGGCGGACGGCGCGAGCTCCTCTCGGTGACGGGCAATAGCAACGCACCTTCGATTCGATACGAGTTGACCGACGGCACGCAGCGCTTGACGATTGAAGTCATCGAGGGTAACGAGGTTCGAATGCTTCGCGAACCTCAACCGGGCGCGGAATTGTTGCGGCTCGAATTCTTGCAACCCAGTAGCGGCAACGTGAAATTACAGGTGGGTGATCCGGAGCACCCGATCGCCAGCGAGACCGCTGCAAGCGTTTGGCATCTGTTGCTCGCCGAGCCCGAATTATGCCGCCAGGAGTTGATGCCCATTTTCGACTTGCTGCGTCCACATTGGCGGCTGCAGGAGTCGGTCGAGCGAATTGAAGCGAACCTGATCGCCGCGGCGACTGGTGGCGACGGAGTCTCCGCGGCGAATGTCCGCGAGCTTGTCGCGAAGTTGGACAGTCCAAAGTTCGCCCAGAGGCAGCGGGCCGACCAGCAACTCCGCGCGATGGGAGTTGTCGTTCTCACTCAATTCAAGCAACTCGATCGAACCGTGTTGACGCGCGAGCAGCGGCATCGCATCGACCGGATGACCAACGACATGGCCGTCCTTCGAGCGGATACCCCGGAACGCATTGTCGCTTGGATGCTGCACGACCAAGCGGTCTGGCTGTCGATGCTTTCGCGCAGCGACGCAAACAAACGCCAGGTTGCGGCCGATCGCCTCTGCGAGTCGCATCCTGCCGCGAGCCGATTCGATCCCTTCGCCGAGGAAGCTCAACGCCAACGGCAGATCGACACCCTGCGTCTGCGGATCAGCACGAGACGTTAAGCTCGGGCAACGAAATGACCGAGCGCAATTCGGTGACAATCCGGGACCGGCTCGTCTTTCGCCGCCCATTCGATGCAACTGCGGAAAGACGGCCTGTCGGCGAAAAAGGTGTCTGTCCCGCTGACGGGGTGCGCGCTGCTGAATCGCGCTCGGCCATTTAGTCCCACCACCAGGCGTCACGCGGTGGCAATTGGGGCTCGGAACTCGTACGGCTCGCTTGCATCAGACCGTAGTTGTCAACCTTGAAATTCCGGGTTGAGACAAAGTGGTTGGCATCAACGGCAACACCGCCGCTCACACCCACGACAATGTGCTTGCGGTTGATGACGCGGTGATTGATCACCGTTTCGACCTGCCGGGGCGCGACGCCAAGTTCGACCTGGCAACGTTCCGCGTGGCGCCAATGGTTGGCTTTCCAATCGATCCGGCCGGCCATATCCTCAGAGCGAATAACGGCCGCGACCAATGCGATGCTAAAAATGTTCCGCAACTCGGCGTAGACCGGGTACTTCGTGGCCAACGCGTCAAAATGGGCCGTAAAGCTGTTGGCGAATTGTTGATTCAATTCGTCCGACGCGCCCGTGTGTACGCGCTCACCTCGCTCGGTCAGCATTTCATTCTCGCAGAGCACTTTGACTCCGGGACCTTGCAACTGAAACGCGTCACGCGCTTTGGTCGTTTTGACGTGGTCAAAGTTCAGGGTGAACCACCAACGCAGAACGTCGAGCGCCGGCGGCTTGTCTCCTTCGGCAACCTGAATGCTATCGAGGTAGCTGGTCACACCCGGCGTTCCGTCTTCCAGCCCCATCCCAATCAACTTCATGTGGTAGTCGGCCTCGACCAGCGTGCGCGCGGCGCGCGTCCGGGGGTCAATCCCAAACACGGAAATGTCCTGCCTGCCTAGCCGATCACGAAGCCCGCGCAACCAATCATCTCGTTGGGATGGCTTGATCGGGTTCTTGGCCGACTCCATTGAATACGCCTGGACCGCAGCCACATTCTCAGGCACGGGATTAATGGAACAGCCAAACCGGCCGTCCCCGTCAAACGAGTTTCGCAGCACGACGACAAGATCGTCCAACTGCAGCACGGGTCGGCCCGTTGCGACACTCACGGCCCGCCCCTGCAGATTGGGCTGCCAATCACCCGCTGGCCCCGCAATTACGATATCGCCGGTTTCGGGATAAAACAGGAGGTATTGGATCTCCTGCAGGCCGGCCATCTTCTGCATGGCTTCGGTCGGTCGCCGGCCAAGCGCCCACTGCAACTGCATATGCTGCTCGAGACGCGTCAGGGAGACCTTTCGCAACGCGGCCTTCCTGCGCACATCGCGATTGCCGCTGGCAGATGATGATGACGCGGTACGCACGGTCGTCAGCAGCGGGTCAATTCGTGCGCTGCCAACGCGTTTCAAGAGTCCTGAACCGTCCACGAACACACCGCCGGGGAACGATTCGATCGCCCCAGGGCCACCGACATCGTCCCATGAATCTGGCGCAATCGTGGCGGTAATCAATTCGATCAACGAATCAAAATCTGCCAACGCGGCGCCACCTCGCGGGCCACCGGCGATCGGATGTCCGGCAAGTGCGTCCATCACCTGACCGCGCGACTGGTCGTCGCGAATGTCAAACGCCGTGCTCAGCGAGGCGTACCGCGAGCCCGCTTGCATTTGAGCCTCCGCGATTCCGCGCAGCCAGGCGTCGCGGCGACCGGCGTCGTTGACTTGATCTACGATTTGACGCGCAGGCCCGAACTCGCCCGCCGACAGGTGCGCGGAGATCCTCGCATCGAGACCTTCGTCCCCGCCGAAAGCCGCAATCTCGAATCCGCTGACGGCGCTGATCACCAGTAGCAGCAGCAGGTAGGCGGAAGGACGCGGACACGGACGACTTACGATGACGTGGTTCAACAGAACGATACCGTGCAATCGTTGGTGGAGCATCAACAGGGTCCTCTCTGTGTGCAGTTGGCGATCGCTACCCTTGCCTGGCAGGTTCGCCCCAGTCCCAGATTCTATGCTGGCAACCCTGCCCACGGAAAGTCAAGCGATTGCCATCCAGAACGCCCGGCTGCATGCGCTCACGGCGGTGCCGCGACCCAAGAACGAAAAAAGCCCCGCCATACAGGGGCGGGGCTTTTTTATTTTCGGATCACTCGAGCCACTTCAGATTGTGGCAATCCAATGAAAATTACTTCTGGTGCGGTCCGCCCTTTTGAGCGCAGCCACCCTTTTGGGCGCAACCACCTTTTTGAGCGCAACCACCCTTTTGGGAGGCGCCACAGTCGCCTTTCTGGCAGGCTCCACCCTTGCTGTGGTGATGACCAAAGCCGGAGAAGAAGCCACGGTGACCTTTGCCACCCTTCTGAAAATGTCCACCTTTTTGAGCGATTCCACCCTTCTGGGCACATCCGCCTTTTTGAGCGCATCCACCCTTTTGAGCGCATCCGCCTTTTTGGGCACAGCCACCTTTTTGGGCGATGCCACCCTTCTGAGCACAGCCACCCTTCTGGGCGCATCCGCCTTTTTGAGCAGCGCCACCCTTCTGGCATGCTCCGCCACAATCACCCTTCTGATGGGCGCCCTTTTGGCTTGACCCCAAGTTCAAAACGCGATCAAGCAACTCAAACGCGCTTGCGCTCGAGGAGTTGACCGTACAAAACAGGCCGATGGCCAACAGCATCAAAGAAATGGTCCGAAGTCGCATGGGAGGGCTCCTAGATCCGGAAAAAAAAACGATAGTTGGAAACATCACCGATCACGTCGCGCCGCTCATTGAGCCGGAGTCTCTGGAGTCGCGGCCGCACGTACAAAACGACGAGCACGTGATTGGCTCAGCAATCTTGCTGATGTCTGGTGTTTTCTATCGTCACCCTATTTACCGCATCTTTACCGTCCGCACACATTCTTCCCTGTATTCCAGCAACTCCAGATCCGGTTCTTCCAGATATGTTGTTTGAGCCCGATTCGCTCGGATAATCCGCCATATTGGTGGGGCGAAAATGCGTGGTTTTCCGCGGGAATTTCACATTTCAGCGAATTCATGCCACCCATTCGGGCTGTGTGTCTTCGTCGGCCGCGCAGCCCGATTCCGCAGTGGGACCATGAAAAGTTGGGTGGCCCCTTTCCGGACTTGGATGCGAGTGCGTGCTACGCCGACGGTGCGAACACGTCGACAGGCTGCAAGGGAGTCTCAAGAGACGTTTGGCAACTCGGGACCACTTCGAGGGGATCAGAGACTTCGCGGGTTAACGCAGGGAAGAAAACGCTAACGCCATCCAAGACGCTGGGGCGGCAACACGTTGGGGCCAGCCATACAATGGATCACGTTGGCAACACGTTGGGGCCATCCATACAAGGGGACACGTTGGGGACACGTTGGGGCCATCCATACAAGAAAGGACTCTGGCGCCCATACCCACGATTCGCAAGTCGACTCAAGCAGGCGACTCAAGGGCGGAGGCGGCCCGAGACCCAAGCAACCAGAGACTCAAGGGGACTCAAGAGGGGACTCAAGGGCCATCCACCCAAGCCGCTCGAACACCAGCCAAAGCTCAGGAAGCTCAAGTACCCGCCCGACGTTGCCTCAACACCCGAAGGGGACTCAAGGGGGACTCAAGGGCCATCCACCCAAGCCACTCGAACACCAGCCAAAGTTCAGGAAGCTCACGTACCCGCCCGACGTTGCCTCAACACCCGAGCGCCACGAACTCCGATCCGCCACGAACTCCGATCTGCCACCAATTTCCAGACATCCCAATCGACAAAACATGGCAGCGGTCCGTTCGGCCGGTAACGGCGCGGTCCGCAACTCCCGTCACTGAATTGCCGCCCGGAATTTTGCCAGATTCGCCTCGTATTGGGCCCGTGTCGCCTCTGCCACGTTGGCCCCGGCGAGAATCTGCTTC
>JAUIHJ010000329.1 GCA_030432015.1 bacterium | reverse complement strand
GTAGCCAACTTGGCGGTCGAGCACCTCGCCCTGCAGCCAGTCTCGCTGCCACACCGTGAAATCGGCAAACTGAATCGGCAAGTCCGGCAGGGGGGACGCCTGCTCCGAGGAATAGGCGGCGTAGATGGCGGCGAGATCGCGCACCAGCACGCCCATCGACCAGGCGTCCACAACAATGTGATGGGTGCAGACAATCAACACGTGGTCCGCGTCGCTCAATTGAACCAATTGAATCCGAACCAGGGGACCTCGGGCCAGATCGAAGGGCCGGTTCGCGTCCTCGTCAGCAAGGCGACGGGCTTCCTGTTCGCGTTCGGCAGGCGGCAGGGCCGAAAGATCGTGGACCAATAGGGGGACTTCGCCAGGGGGTGCAATGGCCTGCACCGGTTCGTCCTGTGGCGAAGGAAAGTGGGTGCGCAACACCTCGTGCCGTCGTACGATCTCCTGGAAACTGCGACTCAACGCCGGAACGTCCAGGGTGCCGCGCAGCCGGACGGCCACCTGGCCGTTGTACAGCACGCTGTCCGGCGCCAGTTGGTCGAGGAACCACAGGCGTTGTTGTGCGAAGGAGAGGGGCAGCGCATCGTGGCGTTGTTGTGCGAAGGAGAGGGGCAGCGCATCGTGGCGTTCAACCCGCTGGATCGAACCAACGTGCTGGGAGCGTTGGGGCTCAGATTGACGGGCGACCTTCTTGGGCGTCAGCGACTCCGAAAGCCGCGCGGTCGGCTGTTGGGGTGGGCTTGTGCCCGCAATCAGTTTTCGCAACTCGTGCAGAAAAACGTGGGCGACCTGCTCAATCGTCTCCCGGCGATGCAGATTGCGGCTGAACGTCCAGCCCAATTGCAGGCACCCGTCAAGAATCAGACAGTTCACGTCCAACAGATGAGCCCGCTGGCCCAAAGGACTGACCGCCGCTGGGCTGACCTCTGGAGTAAGCGCAAACAGTGCATCGTCCGGCAGCGTTTGATCAAGCTTGCCAAGATAGTTGAAGCTGACCTCGCGAACGTCGTCGCCAAGTCCGAGGCCGTGATCCTCATTCCGGCCAAGATATCGCAACAATCCGTAGCCGAGGCCATGTTGTGGAATACCGCCAAGCTGCCTCTGGATCGACTTCAACGCCGCAGGCGGATCGACCGAATTCACGCGACTCAAACAGACGGGAAACAGGGTCGTGAACCAGCCGATGGTCCGTGAGAGGTCGACATCCGCAAACAAGGGCTCGCGTCCATGTCCCTCCAGCGTCAACAGGATTGCGTCGTCGCCGGTCCAACTGGTGACGGCCTGGGTCAATGCCGTCAGCAGGAGTTCGTCGACCTGCGCTCCCGACTCCGCAGCGAATTCTTGCATCAACTCTGTCTGAGACGCATCCAGGTGCACTCGTACAGTATCGGCTGACGCAAAGGTGTTGCCGCCTTGGTCGTGATCGCAGGGCAGTGGTGCCGGGCGGCTGGCTGCGACATCGAGCCAATAACGACGCTGCTCGACGACATCGGGCTGATTTGCATATTCACTCAGCCGCTCCGCCCATTCCTGAAACGACGTAGTCTTCGCCGGAAGTTGAATCGGGTGCCCGGCGAGCAACTGCTCGTAACTGACCAGTAGATCATCCAACAGAATGCGCCAGGAGACACCGTCGACAACCAGATGATGAATCAGGAACAGCAACCGGTCGTGGCGTCCACCGGTATCGAACAACACAAGTCGAACCAGTGGTCCACGTTCCAGGTTCAGGCTGGCTTGCCACTCAGCGGAAAGTGCTTCAATCGCTTCGGCGAGTTCGGTGTCGGCCCGTTCGGACAGGTCGCAAACGTGAACGACGTCCTGCGCGGAATCGGCCAGCACGTCGTCATGGCGCTGGTGGACGCCATCACCGGAAGTGACAAACCGCATCCGCAGCGCATCGTGATGCTCCAGCAGGTGGTCCGCGGCCTGGACAAGCAACGTCGGGTCCAACGCGCGCTTTACGCTTAGCACAACGGACTGATTGTAATGATCGGGTGCGGGGAGCGACTGGGCGAAGAACCATCGTTGAACCGGGGTTAACGGCACCGGGCCGGTGACCGCCCCTTGATCCGTCCGCGCGACCTCCTCGGCGGGCGGTAGGGCCGCGATTTCCGCCACCGTCTGATGCTGGAACATCTGCTGCGGCGACAGCGAGATCCCCAACTCGCGGATGCGCGCGACCGCGCGGATGATGGAGATCGAGTCCCCGCCCAATGCGAAGAAGTTGTCGTGGATGCCGACGCGGTCCACGCCCAGCAGCCCGGACCAGACGTCCGCGATCTGCTGTTCAAGTTTGCTGCGAGGGGCCACATAGGCCGAATCGTCAATCAGGCTGCGCAGGTCCGGCGTCGGCAATGCCTTGCGGTCGACTTTGCCATTGGGGGAAAGGGGCAGGCGTTCGAGGAGGACGATCGCCGAGGGCACCATGTAGCCCGGGAGTGTCTCTTGCAAGTACTGATGGAATTCGGCTGTCGCATGGATGTTGTCGCCATCACCGGTATCGCTTGCCACGATGTAGGCGGCCAAATATTTATCCTGGCGAGTGTCATCCTGACGGGCGACGACCAGAGCTTGCGACACGGCGGGATGTTGTGTGAGGACCGCTTCGATCTCGCCAGGCTCGATGCGAAATCCCCGGATCTTCAGTTGCTGATCGAAGCGACCGAGAAACTCCAGGCGGCCGTCGGAGCGCCAGCGAACTCGATCGCCGGTGCGATAAATGCGTTCGCCTGGCAAGCGGGTAAATGGATCAGGAATAAACCGCTCTGCTGTCAAGTCGGGACGCTGATGGTAACCCCTTGCGAGACCCGCTCCGCCGACGCACAGTTCGCCCGGGACCCCGATTGGTACCGGGTTACCATGCGCATCCAGGACATAGACCGAGGTGTTGTCGAGCGGGCGCCCGATGGTCAAGGCACCGATGTGTGCAACTTCGCGGTCACCCATGGCGAGTTTGGAGGGCTGCGGCTGGACACCGGCTGACGGCTCGTTGGGCACTCCGTTTTCCCAGTTGAGCTCGCTGGGATCGTCGAGCGTCGAGATGATCGTCGTCTCCGTTGGCCCATAGGTGTTTAACCAGCGGACCCGACCTGCCGTGAGATTCAGCCAAGCGGCGTAGCTTTCTGGTCGCGCCTGGTCGCCGCCGACCACCACCAGACGGAGCGGCGGCGGTGGCGGAGCGTCGTCCTGCACCGCCTGCACGACCCATTCGTGCCAGTAAGCCGTCGGCAGATTCAAGACCGTCAGATGATCTGTGCGAATGACTTCGGCCAATTCGTCGCCCGGTGCAATCAGTTCGGTTCCTCGCACCACCAGCGTGGCGCCGACCGACCAGGTGGGAAAGATTTCTTCGACGGCCGCATCAAAACTGATCGAATGAAATTGCAGGACGCGATCGGCTGAGGTCAAGGCGAAGTGTTTCGCGACGGACCGGTTGTGGTTGACCACGCCACGATGGGTCACCGCGACGCCTTTCGGGGTGCCTGATGACCCGGATGTATAGATCAAATAGGCCGGATGCTCGGGACGAACGTCGCATGTCGGGTTCGTGTCGGCTTGCCGGACGATGACGTCGTGATCGTCGTCAAGACAAACGATCCGAGCTTTGTGCGGCGGCAGCATGGCGGCCAACGGTCTTGTGGCGACCAACACCGTGGGCTGGGCGTCGCGCAGCATCAGCTCTAACCGCTCGCGCGGATAGGCAGGATCCAGCGGGATGTACGCCGCTCCGGACTTGAGGACGCCGAGCATCACGGCGAGCATATCCAAGGATCGATCCAGGCAGATCGCGACGCGTGTCTCCGGACCAGCCCCGAGAAAACGCAAATAATGGGCCAACTGATTCGCCCTGCAGTTCAATTCGGAGTACGTCAGTGCGGCAGGTGCAGACGTACGAGTTGCCTGACTTTGCATACACGCGGCAATGGCGTCGGGCGTCTGTGCGGCCTGGGCCTCAAACAGGTGCTGTACGCACGATTCGGACTTCGAGGCCGTCGCCCGTCGATTCCAATCCACGAGCAGTTGTTGCCGCTCGGCGTCGGGCATCAATGATAATTCCGAAATTCGTTGCTCCGGATCTGCCACGATCGTTGCCAGCAGGCTGACGAACTGTCCGGTCAGTCGTTCAATCGTGCCGCAGTCAAACTGTGCCGGATCGTATTGCAACGTTCCTGTCAGCAGGTCCGACCCACGCCACATGATGAGCGTCAGGTCAAACTCGTCATTCATATTCGCCTCAAGGGGCGTCAACTGCAGTCCCTTGGAAAGCTCCATCCCGTCGGTGATGGTGTCGTGCAGCATAAACGAGGCCGGAGTGAGCGGCCGGCCATCGCGGTAGCGGTTCGGCTGCAAGTCGGCGACGACGCGGTCGAACGGCAGATCCTGATGCGAATATGCATCGAGACAAACCTTCCGCACGCGCTGAAGCAATTCGAGAAACGACGGTTGGTTGGACAGGTCGGTTCGCAATGCCAGGCTATTGACGAAGAACCCGATCAGGCCTTCCAGGTCGGATCGGTTGCGGCCGGCGATCGGGGAATCAACGATCACGTCGGTCTGGGCGGTCAGCCGATACAAGAGTGTTTGAAAAGCGGACAGCAGTGTCATGAACAGCGTGGTGCCGGCCTGGCGACTAAGTTCCGCAAGCCGCTCACCCAGCGCTGTCGGCACCTGAAACGTCACACGATGTTTGCGCCGCAATGAGAATCCGGCCGGACGGGGCCGGTCGGTGGGCAACTCCAATACGGGCAGCGTGCCCCCGAGGTGCTGCTTCCAGTAGGCCAGTTGGCCGTCGAGCACCGCTTCGCGATACCATTGGCGCTGCTGGATGGCATAATCCGCGTATTGCAGTGGCAACTCCCGCAGCGGCGATGGGCGCCCCGCCAGGAAAGCTCGGTACAACGCCGCCAATTCTTTGCGAAACACAGCCAGGGACCAGCCGTCGCTGATGATGTGGTGCACGGTCAGCAACATGAGATGTTGTGTCGCGGCGAGCCGCACAAGCTTCACTCGAAACAGGGGCGGCGTGGAGAGGTCGAACGGCTCTCGCGCGAGGTCAGCGGTGATTCGCTGCACTTCCGCGTGCTGTGCATCACCCGCCAGATGACTCAGATCAACCACGGGGACGTCGAGCTGTAACGTCGAGACAATCCGTTGCATCGTCCGTCCATTGACGTCTTCAAAACGTGTCCGTAACACCTCGTGGCGGCGCACGATTTCGTTCAGTGCGGCGACCAGCACAGCGACGTCAAGTGGTCCATCCAGGCGCGACGCTTGTGATTGGCTGAACAGCGCGTTGCCTGGGTGAAGCCGGTCAAAAAACCAGAGGCGTTCCTGACCAAATGAGGTTGGATGGAGGTCCCCGCGCTCTGGCGAATGGGCGACCGGCGCGGGGGCCGTCAATTGACCCTCTTCGGCCAGCAGCAAGTCGAGGACCGCGCGTCGTTCGACACTGAGTTCTGTGCCCTGACGACGGCCCTGCGCGGCGTTCGCTTGAGCCGAGATTGGTATTTCGGACAGGAGGCAATCCGGATTGGTGACAATGCAATCCAAGGCCGATTGAAAACACCTTTCTAACCATTTGATCGTGGCGGCGTCGAACAATTCAGTGCTGTACTCAAGCACACCCCAGGCCTGGTCGCCGCCGAACCAAAGGTTCATGCTCAGGTCGAGCGTCGCAGTGTCGGTATCGGGTTGCTGGACTGAAAAGGTCAGACCCGGTAAATGAACCTCGGCCGTACCGCTTTGTTGTACGTTGAACAAAGTTTGAAATAGTGGCAGACGACCGAGTTCGACGTGAGGGTGCAAGGCCCGCGCAACGAGCTCGAACGGTGCCTCCTGATGGGCATACGCGGAAAGGCAGACGTGGCGGACGCGGCCGAGCAATTCGCGGAAACTCGGGTTGCCTGCCAGGTCCACACGCAGCACCAGAGGATGCATAAAGCATCCAATCAGCTTGGAAGTCGCGTTGTGTTGGCGGTTGGCGACCGGCGAACCGACCACGATCTCGTCCTGGCCTGTGCAGCGATGCAGGAGCGCATCGTATGCCGCGAGCAGAATCATAAACGGCGTCACACCCTCGTCACGCGCCAGTTGCCCAATCCGTTGCGACACGGTCGCGGGAATTTCGAAGCGGTGCGCGGCGCCTGTGAACGTTCGCGTTTCGGGGCGTGGCCGATCGGGAGGCAACTCCAGTTGGGCTAACCCACCTCCCAACTGGCGTTCCCAGTAGGCGAGGTGATCCTGAACTTCTGGATGCCGCACCCATTCGCGTTGCCACGCGGCGTAATCCACATACTGAATTCGAACGTCCTGCAGCGGTGACGGCAGCCCTTGCGCGAAGGCCTCGTACAAGGCAGCCAGCTCGTCTACGAAGATCCGTCCAGACCAGCCGTCAAAGGTGATGTGGTGGGCCGCAAAGGCGAAGACAAATTCGTCATCGGCGATCTGAAAGACTGCGTTGCGTACCAATGGTAGCGTCGAGAGGTCGAAAGCGCGGCCAACTTCTGCTTTGACCTGTCGCCGCAATTCGATTTCGCGTTGGTCGGCCGGAACGCTGCGCAAGTCAACCAGCGGCACATCAACGGTCAGATGGTCTGCGATCCGTGGCGACGGACCGTCGCCGTCGTCGACAAACCGCGTACGAAAGATCTCGTGGCGTTGAATGATCTCGTTGGTCGCGCGACGAAATACGTCGATGTCCAACTCCCCGCGAGCCCGCACGCAAGAAGTGGTCGCATTGTTGAGTTGCCCCTGTGCAAGCCGTTCGGAGACCCACATCCGCTCTTGAACAAACGAAAGGGGCAACGGGCGGTCTCGGTCGCAGGGTTCGATTTGCAAGCAGTTTGGGGGTTGCTTGTCGTCCGCGGCGAGCAGGGCCAACAACTCCTGGCGATCCGTTGATAATTCCGCGTGAGGGGATTCCGGTGGCGTCACGACGAGTCTCGTTAGGTAAGGGGCAACCACGACATTGCCGCGGATTCGATGCGATCGGCCTTTTTTCGCACCAGCGATGTCGCCCCAGGATTGGATCGTCCTTCCTTGCCACGGCCGATCTCCGACGAATCGCTAGTTTAATGTTGCTTGGCGGCAAGTAATGCCTTGACGTCTTCGTCCGACATTTGGTCAAGTTGTTGTCGGGCGCGGGCCAAGCGTTCCGTTTCGGTCGCGTGGGAGCCACCTGCAAGTTGCCCGACCACATTGGCTGCGAGGTCGGTGAGGCTCGCACCTTCCAAGAAATCGACAACCGTAATGCTGACTCCCATATCGGCTTCGATCCGATTTCGTAGTTCGACCGCCGTCAAGGAATCGATGCCGAGGCGGTTGAGCGGTTCACGTAGATCCAATTCGGACTGCGGGACTTCCAAGACCTTGGCCGCTTGTTGAACGAGGTAGTCGCGAACCTCCTCGACACGTGCGTTCTGGTTACCGGCCGGGGCGGCTTGCGCGGCGGTTGGTACGGCCGCGGGCTCCGCAGCTGCCACGCATGCACCTGGTGCCGGCGCGGAGGTAGCCGGCGTGCCTGGCGTGGCCACCGCAGGCGCCGACGCCTTCTCGCGACGCGAAGGCCGCTCGATCAGCGCGGACAACATGGGCGAGGTCGCTCCGGCCAGTTGTGACCAGTCCATCGGCACGACGGCAACCTGTGGCGCGGAGCCGCCCAGCAGGCGGCCCAGCAACGCAGCGCCTTGCGCGGGGGGAATCGGTGTCATGCCGGGTGGCGTCAAGTCGCGCCCAGATTCATCCTGGTAGCGTGCCGCCATGCCCACATCGGACCAGACGCCCCAGTTGACCGCCAGTCCCTTCTGACCTTGCCCACGACGATAGTGGGCAAGACCGTCCAGGAAGGCATTGGCGGCCGCATAGCCGCCCAGCATTGGGGAATTCAAAACGGACGAGGCGGAAGAAAAGAGGACAAAGAAGTCTAGCGGCACGTTCTTGAAGAGGTCGTGCAACAGCCAGCTTCCTTGCATTTTCGGTCGCATGACGCCATCCAGAGCGGACTCGTCCAGGTCCAGGATCGGCTGCGCAGCGGCGACGCCCGCCGCATGAACCACGCCGCGAATGGCAGCACACCGCTCTGGGTTAAGAGCCGCGCGAACCGCAGCTTCGTCGCCGGAATCAACCGCCATGACATCGACCGCCGTACCGCGTGCCTCGAGTTCCTGGATGGCTGAGATTTGGCTGGCCAGCCGGCTCCCTGCTTCGACACCCGACCATTGGTCACGTGGCGGTAAGCTGGAGCGTTGCATGAGGATCACGTGGCGAGCCCCTTGATCGGCAAGCCAACGGGCGACTTGCAAACCGAGATCGCCCAGTCCGCCGGTGATCAGGTAGCTGCCGCTGGCATGAATGGACACATTGCCGGCGGTGCTCGACGGCGAGGCACTAACCAGACGCGCGACGTACCGCTGCCCTTGCCGGAAGGCCACTTGATCTTCGCCGTCGGAGTGCAAAATCTCTTCGGCGATCTGGGCTGCGGCCGCGATGGGCGAACCGGCGGAATCGACGTCCACCAGACCTCCCCATAGCGAATCGTGTTCCGCCGCGATGGTGCGGCCAATTCCCCACTGGGAAGCTTGCACAAACGAGGTCGCAGCCGAACCGTTGACCGCCTGCGCGCCACGCGTCGTGACCCAGAGCCGGGGGCTTACCTGCCACCCGACCGACGACATGGCTTGCACCAAGTGGGCGAGGCTGTCACATCCTTTGGCCCGGTCCTCGCCCAGAGAAGCGACCGAGGTCCGTTCCGCCGGTGTTGAATCGAGTCCCCAAA
>JAUIHJ010000328.1 GCA_030432015.1 bacterium | reverse complement strand
GTTGAGGTCAATACGGGTGCCGCTCACGTCGATTTCACCGACAGTCAAGTTGGCAAGGTCAACCTGTCCGGACTGGATTCGCACAATTCCGCTGAGAACCACGTCACCGTTGAGGTCGACCACGTCGGCACCCGTGCCGGTCGCAACATTTAGATCGACAACGTTAGACGCCGCCGTGAGATTACCGACATTGATTGTGTCATCGCCATCGCTGTCCGAGGTGTCAATCTCCAGGGTGGTGCTATTCCAGACCGCGACTGCCGTCATGGAAACGGGCAGCCCGCCCACGCGCGTGGTACCGGCCACACGGATCGCCGGATTCGCGCCGAGCAGATTGAAATCCGTGCCAGCGCTGACTTGCACGGAATCATCGGTGCCCGGAAATTCGATCCTGGCAACGTTGACTCCGGTAATATCCAACGCAGGTCCGCCATCGAACTGCACCATATCGGTACCGCTGCCAGAACTGACAACCAGCGATCCCGTGCCCTCGGTGATGCCGGGCAAGTACGTGGCGTTTTCGCTGTGATCATCATCCTTGATCACGAGCCCATCGGCGCCCCGACCACTTTGGTAGAGGATCGGCTTGTCGAAATGGCCGCCAGAAAAATCCAGCGTCACAACATCCTGGCCGTTGCCGGTTTCGATCACAATTGATCCGGTGATGAGATCGGCTGGAATTCGCAGGGTGCTTGTGTTATTCCCGGTCGCGCCGCCGATGTTGGTGCCGAGCTTGCCGCTCCCCTGCGAAATCACCAAGACCGGCATGGCCCCGGTCAAGTCCATCGACAAATCCAGGGCATCGTCGTTGTCACCGTCGGGACTGACATCAACTCGAATGGCGTCCGCGATGACGCTGCCGAATGTCAAACCGCGAATCTGGGCGTCGAGTTGCTGGCGAGCGTCAATCTGAACGGTGGCCAGATCTTCCCAAGTGCCACCATCGGCGGTGAAGTCGTCGGGCGCAATACGCTGATTGACCTCGACGCTTACTGGAGTTCCTACTTCACTGATCGAATAAGGAACCGCAGTCCCCCGATTGGGAAACGCCGTCCACGTCGCGGCGACTTTGAACCAAGTACCGTCGGTGAGACCGTTGAATGAATACGTCGCCGATTCCACAATCCGGTTCGCTTCGCGAACATCTCCGCGAAATCCCTGGTTGGTGAAGAGGCTCAGATCGCCGGTATCGCTGTAGCCGACTTCATCGTTGTCGATAATGACGGAACCAACCGCATTGATCGGATGCCTTGTCACATCGACAATCCTGAGGTCACCACCATCCAGAAACACGTCGGTGGTCGCCTGATCAACCGTGAAGCTGGGGCCAAAGAAACTGCGGCTGCCTTGTGCCGGCGTGGTCCGAACAACTGGAAAACCGGTTCCGGCTTGAGATCGCGATGCTAGATAGTTGACTTCCGGAACCGTCACGGTCGTTCCCGCATCGACGGCAGCGTCAGCCACCGTTGGGTAATGGGCGGAGATCACGTAGGTTGTTCCGGGAACCAGCGTCAACGGGGACGTGGCGTCGATGACGCGCCAAGCATTCCCGACCAGCGGGTCTGTGGTTCCCGCATTGATGGTTTCGCTAAGCAGCGGGGTGGCCGTGGCGGCAGCGTCCCAAATGGAAACGACGTGGCTCTCGACGAGGCCATCCTGGGCCTCGTCGTAGAACGCCAGCCCGTCCACAACGGTCTCACGATTGACCTCGAACTCCCAGCCCAGCGTGATATCAGCCGCTGGTGGCGCCGAAGACGTGCCCGCCGTGACGTGCAACGCCAGATCGCCGAACAACAGAAGTCGATCCTCGAGCGACTCGATGCGATGGCAGAGGTGAGGCCGATGCGCACGTTTTCGCCGCGTGCGTCTTCGTGCCAACTTGGTCAGATAGTTCATATCACTCAACCGGCGGAGTCACAAACGGCCGTCCCACGCCGCGTGACATGGTCTAGAAAACTGAAGAAAACAGAGTCAAGCAAGCTCTCGCCGACCCTCCAAGAGTCCAATCGGACAGCGACCAGAACGGCGCTACGTGCAGCGAGACGGGAAACACGACAACATCCATCTGAAAAACATAAACGATTGCGCCACAACAACCTGGAGCGTTTTGCGCGGAACCGTCAATTATCGTTGTCGAGCGAATCAAGGTCAACAAATCGGTGCGTCGGTGTTGAAACAAGCCCCGCCCACGCGCGGGCAACGATCGGGGCCGAGACTGCCGTTGTCCAGCGACCATCAGGTGTCGCATTTCCGGGTAAAACAGACTTTTACGGTTATGACGGCCCGGAAAACTGACGAATATTCTCTTGATAGGAGGGGGAAACTTATGCGTTGGTTGGGCGTCGTTCAGGATCAGGTCGATCCGGCTGGTCATGATTGCAGACTGTCTCTTCGAAACCGCCTTGCTGCTCCCCAGCGATGGTGGATTGGCTTTGCACTGTTGATGGCGTGTGGCGTGGCGGCCCGCGCCGGACACGAAACAGTGACCCCGCACACCGGACAGGTCGCACAACAACGGCACCTCGCCACGAGACACCCGAGGCGCCAGCGCCAACATGCCGATTCGATCATGAACACGGAGCGGCCACGAACATTGCCGCCGTCCGCCAAATTCAATACCAAGACAACGCCTCGTCGCTCGCCTGAATCACGTCCCCCAGCCCGTCGCCAAGATCCGCAAAGCGGCTCGGACAATGGTGCGAAGGCTCACCGGGCCCCGGCAAGAACTCCCGAGTTCCGGCCGCAGGCGGTCGAGCCCGCGCTTAGCTCCAGCGAGCAACTCAGTGTGTCCCCCACCCGACCGGAAGCTGAATCGAGGGCTGTCCCCGATCCATTTCGGACCAGCACCGCTACGGCGAGTCCGGTCTTGCGCGGGATGGTGACCGCGGCTCCCGTCAACCGTGAGCACTTCAAGGCACCTGACCAAGCCTTGCGGTTACCCTTGATTAGCGTTCCCGAGGCATCCGTGCCATTACCGCAGGAACGCGACATCAATCCGCTGGGGTTCATCCGGGATTCGATCTCGGTCCTAGATTCCAACGCCGGATCGCCGCACGCTGCAACATTGCCGCCATCGGCGTCACAGGCGAGGCCCTCCCAACCACCAACCCAGCAGCCACCAACCCAGCAGCCACCAACCCAGCAGCCATTAACACTACAGTCGCCACGAACACAACCGCCCCCGAGCCATCACGAACCGCCACCACTCGTTGTCAGGCAACCCGAAATACAACCTCGTGGGAATCGCGTCATTCCGTCCGAATCATCGGAAGCCGAAGCCATCGATCGTGGGTCGGCCGAGTCGTCATCACCGAAATTCGAGATCCAACTGTTGCCGCCAACGGCGAATCTGGGACGAGATCTTCACTCGAAGCTGGCGGCGCCAGCGACGCGCGATGACTTGGTGCAGCCGAGTTTCACGGCGGCCGCACTCAATGACCGGTCAGAATCGCAGGGGCCAACCGAGATCATAGCGGTGCGATTCGAAACCATGAACGCGAGCCCGGCCCCCCTGCAACCCACGCAGACCGACACCTCCGCCAGCGCCGAAGGCCAAGACCCTCTCGACGGACACCGACCTGACTTGGCCCTGCACTTCGAATCGACCGACCAGGGTCGTCTGGACAACCCGGGGCCATCGCCTGGTCTTGTCAATCGTGATTCACACGGGCCGCAAACACCAACGTCCGATTATTCACCCATCGTCACGCTGGTCCAAGGCACCGGCCTCGCGGCTCTCGGCTTGGAACCGGAGCGCGCCGTCGCGGGCCTAAGGATTGCACAAACATCAGACGACACGTCGTCACCTCACGCAACGTTTCGTTCGGCCCCCATCGGCGACGCCGCCTCGAACATTGCACCGCCGCCGGGAGAATTCCCCGCAAACCTCGCGGCCAACTTGTTTTCCGCCGAGAGCGACGCCGACGCACGACGACGCCGCAGCGAGTACGAAAAGGTCGTGCTCTGGGATGCATCTGCCGTCGGTTACAAAGCGTTACTGTTTGAAGAACCGAATCTCGAGCGACACGGACACCGTGTCCCCGTGGTCCAACCGGTTCTCTCGGCAGCCCATTTCTTTGCGACGGTCCCGGCGCTGCCCTACCTGGCGGTCTCCGAGCGAGCCCGCCAATGCCGCTATCCGTTGGGATACGACCGACCTGGAAATTGCGCGCCACTGACCTGGTACCTGCCCCAACTCCGCGTCGATGCAAGTGCAGCCGAAGCGCTGACACTCACCGGCCTGATCCTGGCGCTGCCGTAGGCGACTCGACACAAATGCTTCCCAATGTCGCGCCCGCTCTACCCGACAATCGCTTGCCTTCGAAACAACGTCGCGCTGTCCCACTAAATGGCCGAGCGCGATTCAGCAGCGCACACCCCGTCAGCGGGACAGGCACCTTTTTCGCCGACAGGCCGTTGTTCCGCAGTTGAATCGAATGGGCGGCGAAAAACGAGCCGGTCCCGGATTGTCGCCGAATTGCACTCGGTCATTTAGGCACCGCGCAGCACGTCATCCCAATCCGCGTCGTCGAACGATTCTAAGTCCCGATAATCTGTCCGGTCGCGCAACACCTGATTTCTCAAACGATGTAACGCCGGAGCCTCAGTTACTTGATTAGGGTCCATGGCGTGCAGGCACAAGCAGCCCAACGACAGCATCGGCCGCCGATCGATTCCGGGGCCCTGCGAAGTTACATTGGTGGGCTGCACCACTCCGTGCCATGTCATCGATGCGTCATTCGTTTCGCCCTCGACGAACGCAGGTGACCTGTTGTTGAGAAAGTTGAAGATGTTCAACACATCAAAATGGGAAATAAAGTTATCCCCGTTGGTGTCATACCACTTCGCGGGAGGCCCGATCCGGCCGGCGAGGGGGCCGGGCCCATTCTCATTCAATTGATTGATGATCGCCAACGCGTCGGACGGCGCCACGACACCATCTCGATTGACGTCCAGCGGTCCGGTCGGATGATGCCAGTCCAGGACGCCTGCAACGGTGATGGCCACGACACCAACCGCCGTGGCCCTTCCGTCGGACACTTCAAAAACAACGGTCTCGGCAGTCGACGCGCCCGCCACAAGGTCTTGCAGTTCCATCACCTGTGACGGATCGTAGGAAAGCACGCCACCAGTTATCGACACGTCACCACGTAGCCAGGACGTATCGCCCAAGGTGTACGACAGCGAGTCACCATCGGCATCATTGGCCAGCAGTTCGAGTTCCACCAACGTATCTTCGTCCGTTTGGATCCGTTGTACTCCGGCAACAGGCGGGTCGTTGACGGCAAGGACCACGACCGTGAACTGTCGCACAAGCCGGCCGTTGTCGTAAGGCGTATCAAAGTCGCCGTCCGCTCCGGCATTCGTCACGGTGCCCGTCAGCGTGGCGGCACCGTGACCATCAGGAACGGGCGTATAGCGAACTTCGCCGGTATCGTTAGGAGCTGTAAACTTGATGGTCGGGTCGGAAATCAGTTGCGGGTTGGAACTCTGCACTTCAATTCTCAACGGCGGTCCAATGGAACTGCCGGCGTCAATTCCGGTCAGAGGGACCGTCTGTTCGTCGGCGTCTTCGAGTATGGGTTGCGGATTCTCGATTGGGTCGAGTGCAGGTATGAGAACCGCGGGAGTCACGATGAAATCTAAATCGGTGACCTGATTCAAGCCTGTGAGCTCAACGCGGTGCGCCCCGTCCACCAACGTATTCGCGAGGATATGCAGAGTCTCAGTAACGAGTGGGATCGCCAGGATGTCGAGCGTCCCCTTGCCGCCCGGTGCCGACGTGTCACGGTCGAAGTTGGCGACCGTCAGCGGCATTCGTTGCGCGAGTCCGCCCAGGCCCAGCCCAACCGGTTGAAGCGGTTCGAATTTCGTTATGCCCGGCGTCGTTGTCACATTGCGAAAAAGAGAAATATTTCGATCAAGCAGATTGCTGGCAAGAATGTCAATATCACCGTCGTTGTCGATATCGCCGGTCGCGATGTCCAACGCACCACTTGGCATCCCCAGGACTTGGTCCTGAATTGTAAGCGTGCCGTCAGGATTTCCAGTTAGGACCGAAATGGAGTTCGACGCAAAGTTGGTAACGGCCAGGTCAAGTCTTCCATTCGCGTCGCCGTCAAAATTGGCGATGACGAGGTCCGTCGGCGTTGCCCCCACGGGATAGCGTTCCGGCACAAGTGTGAAGTTGCCGGCACCATCGCCGGTCAGGATTCTCACATCGCCAAAGGGCGAATCGGAGTTGGATGGATTCGCATGGGCCACGGCGATGTCCAACTCAGCGTTTCCGGCCAACTGGCCTACGACGATCGATACCGGCCCGATGCCCCCACTGTCGACGGCAGGTTGTGCGACCAACGTACCGTTGCCATCGTTTAGCAACGCTTGTACCGTGTTGTCGTCTTGATTGACGACAACAAGGTCCAAGTAGTTTGGGTCGCCGTTGACTTGCATCGCGACAATATCCAGTGGTTCATTGCCAACAGGAACCACGACGTGCGAGTCAAATCCGTCTCCATCGAAATCCGTCAGGATCATCACATTGGCTTTAAAGTTATTGGTCACGGCAATGTCGAGCGGCGTGCCTGCCCCGTTGAATTGCCCCACGACGAGTGACGTCGGCCCACCGCCATCAAGGCCGAGATCGAAGTCAATCTCATCGGGCAGAAAACCACCGCTGCCGTCGTTGATGCGAATGCTGATCTTGTTCGCTTCGCCAAGTACGACGGCGACATCCGGAAAGGTGTCGTTGTTGAAATCAGCGGCGGCGACAGCTTGAGGGTTCCCAAACGGCTGGAAACCTGCGAACAGCGGAAACGTGCTCAACTGAAATTCGTTGCCGAGTGGCGACGCATGCATCGTCGTTTCGTCAAGGTTCGTCGACACGGCGACAATGCCGGAACTGAGCGCATCAATCGAGTAGTTACCGTTGGCATCGGTTTCGACGGCTGGTTCGTTAGGATCGCGAACACCGAAATTTTGCTGGTCAAGGTACACGACCGTATCGACCAGAGGAACGTCGGTACCGGGGTCGTAGACGTCATTACCGTTCTTATCCTCAAAGATCCGCCCGCTGACCGACGAATCGTTCGACTGACCGGTACCAGCCACGCGCCGAAAGCCGAAATCCCGGCCGCCGACGTTACCGCCTGGAGGTAAGAAGATATTCCAGGCGAGGCGTTCTTGCTGTCCAGGCGTTACTTGCTCCCACCCAAGCGGAACATCGACAACGATCGTGTATTCGCGAAACCCTGCCAACCCAGGAAATTCGTAAGTGCCGTCAGCAGTTGTCGTGGTGAAGACCTCTCCTTCATCCAACACGAAGTTTCGATTCGTGTCGAGGAAGACGATCCAGTCCGAAAGTTTCGATTCGCCCGCGTCGAATACCGAATTGTTTACTCGATCTTCGAATACGATGCCGGAAACCGCGCCTTTATCTGGAATTAGACCTATATCCAGGTCGGTAATGGATGCGCCAATATCAACAAAACGATTCACACCGGGATCGGCAAGTGGATTGGCAATGACAAATACGTCTGCGCGCGCGTTCGTATCATTCTCAACAAGGTTGGATGCATACGATTCGAAGGCGATTATCCTGCCATCGCGGCTTATCACCGGTGCAAAGCTGTTTCCGTTAGCCGTGGTATCATTTTCGTTGATGCTAACTCGCGCGAGCACCTGCATCTCGCGATCGTAAACGAAAATATCGCGAGCCAGGTTGTCGTCGTTTGTGGCAAAGTTGGTCGAGAATGACAAGAATGTCACGAAACGTCCATCGCCGCTCAATGAAGGGGAGATACTGAAGTCATTCCCCTCGACGCCGTCGCTACGAATACTTACTCGTTCGATCGTATCGGCATCGCGGTCAAATACAAAAATATCCTGATCACCGTTGCTGTCATTTGGGACAAGGTTCGACGCTTCGGAATTAAACGTTACAAAACGACCATCGGCGCTGATTGCGTGGCTATCGAAGAAAAACCCGCTCGCACCGTCACCTTCGTCGCCATTGCTCGCGACGCTAACTCGTTCCGTCTGCTTAGTATTTCGATCGTAAACGAAAACGTCCTGGACACCGTTATTATCAGCAGCCACCAGATTGCTGGAGACGGAGCGATAAGCGATGAAACGACCGTCGCCCGAAATTACGGGTGATGCACTAAAGGCATTGCCTTGTACGCCATTGCCGCTGACGCTTACAATCTCGACGACTCCAGTCACGCTGTCATACACGAACACATCCTGCGTCTGATTGCTGTCACCTGGAAAAAGGTTCGTTGCATCAGATTCAAAAGCAATGAAGCGTCCATCGTCGCTAATCGACGGATTACCGCTGTGAATGTTCGCCTGAGTGCCATCGTTTGCAATACTAACTCGAGTCGTTGTACCAAACTGCCGATCGAATACAAAAACATCGTCGCGCCCGTTTGAATCGTCGGCAACGAGGTTGTTTGCGTCCGAAGAATACGCGACGAACCGGCCATCTGCGCTAATTGCTGGAGCCCGGCTGCCAGATTGACCGTTTGCCTCTGATCCACTGTCGCTACGATTAACTCGTTCAATTTTTCCCAACTGGCGATCGTATAAGAAAATATCAGAAACGCCATTGGTATCTCCAAGCACCAGATTTTCAGCTGCGGACTCGAAGGCAATCCATCGAGCATCGGCTGTGATTGCAGCCGCCGAACTGTTTCCGTCGGATTGAATCGAAAAGGACTGAATTCTATCAATTGATGAATTGGAGTGAGAAAATCGTGACGGAACGTCTACGTTAAAACTGTAGTCGTC
>JAUIHJ010000327.1 GCA_030432015.1 bacterium | reverse complement strand
TGGCGCTGCGGAGATCGTTGTCCGGGTCGGCGGACAGGAAGCAGTTGCCAAGATCGTCGTCAGCGGACAGTCTCAACCGCAGCCGGTTTCGTTCGCGTATGACGCGCTGCAGGCCCTCTCGAAGCAAGGCTGCAACGCCGGTGCTTGTCATGGTTCGCCCAGCGGCAAGGGCGGCTTTCGCCTTTCGCTGCGGGCCTTCGATCCCAAGCTCGATGAACTAACGTTGATTCACGAAGACTTTGGTCGACGGACCAATCCCCTCAATCCCGATGAGAGCCTGCTGCTGCTTAAGCCGCTCATGAAGGTTCCTCACGGCGGCGGGATGAAGATCCGTGAGTCGGACCCGGCACATACGATTCTGCGCGACTGGATTTCCGAGGGCTGTCGGCTGGACGCCGCAGACGCGCCCCGTCCGGTGAAAATTGAAGTTCACCCGCCCTCCGGGCGTCTCTTGAAGCGACCGGCTCACAAACAACAGCTTGCTGTGCTGGCCCACTTTTCCGATGGCACGATCCGGGACATCACGTCTCTGGCCGTTTATTCCAGTTCGGATGAAGAGGTTGCCTCCGTCTCTGAAAACGGATTGGTCGTTGGTCACGACCGAGGTGAAACGGCAGTCATTGTTCGCTATCTGGAGTTTATCGAGTCGAGCTTCATCACGTTTGTGCGTGACATCGAAGGGTTCGAATGGAAACAACCGCCGTCGAACAACTACGTGGACGACCTGGTCTACGAAAAACTGAAGCAACTCAAATATTTGCCTTCGGAAACTTGCACCGACGAAGAGTTTTTGCGCCGGGTCTACCTGGATGTTATCGGCATCATGCCGACCGTCGACGAAACGCACGCATTTCTCGACGACCCCGCCGCAGACAAACGGGCCAGATTAATCGACGTCCTGCTGGAACGCCCGGAATTCGCCAAGTTCTGGACACTGAAATGGGGTGACCTGCTGCGTTTGACCAATAAGCAAGTTGGCGGTGATGGTGTGTACAAGTACCATCGCTGGGTCGAGCGAGCCATGGCATCGAACATGCCGTACGACGAATTTGCGCGGCAGCTATTGACCGCCGCCGGCAGCACGCATTCCAATCCGCCAGCCAACTTTTATCGTACAGCCACCGACGCCTTTGATTGCGTGGAAACGATTTCACAGGTGTTTCTGGGAGCTCGACTGCAATGCGCCAAGTGCCACAATCATCCGTTTGAACGTTGGACGCAGGACAACTATTACGGCATGGCTGCGTTCTTTAATCGAGTGCAGCGGAAAAAGACGCCGAAGCCGGATGAAATATTCATCTGGGCGTCGCAGTCCGGCGAGGTGAAACAACCCCGAACCGGACAACTGATGAAGCCCTGGCTGCCCCAGCAGGGCGACGTGGAAAATGCCCAGGTCGACGATCGTCGGGTCCTGTTCGCCGACTGGTTAACGCAACCGGACAACCCATTCTTCGGAAAGATCGAAGCCAACCGCATTTGGAGCCACCTGCTGGGTCGGGGGATTGTCGATCCGCCCGATGACTTCCGTGACTCGAATCCACCCTCCAACGCGCCGCTGCTCGACGCCTTGGCCAAGGACTTCGCGGAACAGGGTTATGATCGCAAGCACGTGATTCGGACGATCCTCAACAGCCGCACCTACCAGGCGTCGTTCGAGCCGAATCAATTCAATCATGATGACGTCAAGTATTTCTCCCACTTCCAGCCACGGCTCCTGAGTGCCGAACAACTGCTCGATGCGATCTGCCAGGTGACGGACCGGCCGGAAAAGTTTGGTTCGCTACCGCCCAGCACCAAGGCTACCCAGTTGCCCGCGCCGGATCTGGTCAACAATGACTTCCTGAAGATTTTTGGCCAGCCGGAACGCCAGACGGTCTGTGCCTGCGAACGGTCCAGCGAATCGAATCTGGGCATGGCCATTCAATTCTTTAATGGCCCGCTGATCTACAACAAGCTGCGTGACGAGAACAACCGATTCCGAAAGCTTGTGAAAGCCAGCAAGCCGGACGACGAAATCATCGAGGAGTTGCACTTGGCCGCGGTTAACCGCCTTCCCACGGCGGAGGAACTTGCCGCCAGCAAGAAACATCTCGCGGCCAAGGACTTGCAGATCGCCAAGGAGAATGCAGAAATCAAAGCGCAGGTCGCGGCCTTAGAGAAAGAGATTGACGCCAAGCGTGCCGCAGCGAAAAGCAAGCTGTTCGACGGAAAACTCGCGGCGGTCCCCGAGGCCTTGCGAGCGGACCTGAAGTCGGCGGTGGCCGCGGAGGCCGCCAAGCGGACCGAGGTTCAGAAGTACCTCGTCGAGAAACTTGGCCCGCAGGTTGCCATCTCCGACGACGACGTTACGAAGTCGCTGGATGAAGCCACCACCAAAGCAATCGCCGCCACCACGGCACAGATTGCTGAATTGCAAAAAGGTGTCCGTACGCCTGGCGGAAGACGAATCGAAGCGCTCGAGGACATCTGCTGGGCGATTTTGAACACCAACGAATTCCTGTTTCAACACTAATCTTGGTTGACCCGTGAGGAAGGCACGAACTTCGCGACATCGTCGGTCGACCTCGACCTCACTGACACGAAGACGTCCGTACACTTTGCACGCATCCCCTTCAACCCCGTTGCCGGCCTCCCCTGGTGACGTTGGGCAATCCCTCCCGAGGCATCGCATCATGACTCTTCGTCCTTGGATTCTTCTACTCGCCGTCGGCTGCCTGGCAAGTGCCGGCTTCTCCGCGCGTGGCGCCGCCGCTGCAGATCCGGTCAGTTTCCGCAGTGATCTGGCGCCGATTTTGCTTGACCGTTGCGTTGCCTGCCACGGCCCCAAGAAGGCCGAGGGCGGTTACCGTTTGGATTCGTTCGAGCGAGCAATGAAGGAAGGGGATTCCGCCGCGGCCGGATTTCTGGCGTCCAACCTGGAAGAGAGCGAGGCCTTTCGTCGGTTGACTTCCGATGACGAGATTGACCGGATGCCAGCCGAATCCGACCCGCTGCCGGCCGAGCAAATCGCCCTATTCAAACGCTGGATCGAGGAGGGCGCCAAGTTCGATGGCGACCACCCAAAGGCGGAATTGGTCACCATCATTCCCGCCCGCACTCATCCGGACCCGCCCGAGGCGTATCCATTCACACTGCCGGTGACTTCGGTGGCGTTCTCCGCCGACGGCAAAGCGCTGCTCGCAGGTGGTTACCACGAACTCACCGTGTGGAATCCAGAAGATGGCACCTTGGTTCGTCGGATCAAGAATGTCGGACAGCGGACCTATGGTTTGGCACTTAGCCCCGATGGCAAGATTCTCGCTGCAGCCTGCGGCGCTCCGGGCCGCCTTGGTGAGGCACGCCTGTTCAATCCAGACAACGGTGAATTGCTCAAGGTCTTGGGAACGACTTCCGATGTTGTGCTGGACGTGGCGTTCAATCCGGCTGGAGACCGTCTCGCCGTCGCAGCCGCCGACGGCATGCTGAAGGTGTTCGAGGTCGCAACCGGCAAGCTGCAACTCACGATCACCAGCCATTCGGACTGGGTGACGGCTGTGGCCTGGAATGCGGACGGCACCAAGCTGGCGTCCGCCAGTCGCGACAAGACGGCGAAGGTCCTGGACGCAACAACGGGTGAGTTGCTGGCGACGTATTCGGGCCACAGCCAGCCTGTGAAGGGAGTCGCGTTCCATCCAGATGGGGCCGAAGTCTATTCGAGTGGAAACGACAACAAGATCCACCGCTGGAAGATCGCCGACGGTAAGAAATCGGCGGAGATCGGCTTTGGCGGCGAGGTGTTCAAGCTGCCGCTGAGCGGCGAGTTTCTGTTTGCGGCGTCCGCCGACAAAACTGTCCGCCAATTCGAGGCAAAATCGCAAAAGCAGATCCGTTCTCTGACCGGCCATCAGGATTGGGCCCTCTCCGTCGCATACCACGGTGCCACGAAGCGACTCGCCTCGGGGAGCTTTGACGGCGAAATCCGCGTCTGGAATGCGGAAGATGGCAAGCCCGTGGCCACGTTCTTAGCCGCTCCAGGCTACCAGCCGCCGGCTGAGTAAAACACACGAGAAATCGTCGATAAAGTTGCGGCCGCCACGCTCGCCCGAGCGTGGACGGTCGCCGCCAGGGCAATTTCGCGACGCCGCTTTGCGGCTAAGAATCGCCGCTCCAATCGGATGAAACAGCAACCCCGATCACCTTCAGGTCCACCGTGGCACTCGCGGCCGTGACAAGGACCGCGTCAACCAAATCCCTGAGGTTGACAGAGCACAATTTGAGCGCCCTTTTGCGTTGTTCGGCATCCTGCAGACGTATAATGACGAGGGTTCAGCCAATCCGGCGATCCAGAGCCCATGATCGCACCTCGAGAATTCCTTGTTCAATCACGTCTTGTGCCGTTCGGGCAAACCGAGCACGATAGGAGCAGGCGGGCCCGCACGACAGGCCGGCCAGCACGAAGCCGTTGGCCAGCCATACAACGTGAGAGCGTACTTCGGTCTTTCGTGAAGGCGCCGTGCATCAGTTCATCCACCGGTCGGAAAATAGAGCACGATCATGAAGGTCAAACTTAGAGTCGTCCAGGGCATGCTGCAGAATCGCAAAGGCGACGATGCGGGTATGGTGATCGACATTCGTCGCAAGGTCTTTGTCATTGGCAGTGCAGAGGATGCCAACATGCGCTGCCTCAGCAAGGCAATTAGTCCTCGCCATTGCGAGGTCACTCTCGACGATGACCAGGTCTCGGTCCGCGACCTGGAAAGCGAAACGGGAACCTTCCTCAACGGCGAGCCCCTGACCAGCGATGCGTGCCAACTCAAACATGGCGATCGCCTGAAGGTTGGGCGGCTCGAATTTGTCGTCGAGTTCGGCGCGGAGTCGGACCCGGTCTCGAAATTTGTCAGCGACCTGCTTGAGGAGGGTGATGAAGAAGCGCGGCTGCAACGGCTTCACGACCCGCAACAGCGGCAGTTTCACCCAACCCCCGCGACGCCTGAAGCGAAGGTCGAACCGGAGGCGCCGCCGGAGCCGGAAAAGAAATTCCAACGGCCGCCCAAGCGACCGCCAGGAAAGCTGCCGCCACCCAAACCTGTCGTCGCGGACAATACGGTCGATGCCGCGGAAGAATCCCTCAAACGAATCTTCCACAAGGATTAGTGCTTCGTTACCGCTTGGATTTAGGTTGATTGCGCCTCTGGCAAGCCGAATTCCTGACGTTGACAAAGCATGACTCACCCACTCGCGCACGCTTCCTGCTGCAGATTCAGCCCCCTTCTGCCGCTTCTCCAGCCGTGGTATACGTGGCGTATTCCACCCACACCACGGAGACCTCATCAGTGTACGACAAGCACGCGCTCATCGATCTGGTTCGTCAAAAGGCACTGGAATTTGGCGACTTTACCCTGGCGTCCGGAAAAAAGGCATCCTTCTATCTTGACTGTCGCAAGGTCACGCTCGACCCGCAAGGAGCCAATCTGATCGCCGAGGGAATTCTGGAGTTGCTCGGCGACGACCTCCCAGATGCGATTGGCGGCATGGCGATCGGCGCCGACCCGATTACCGCGGCGGTGGTGACGGTCGCCGGGCAGCGTGGTTTGCCGCTCCGTGGCTTCATCGTACGCAAAGAGGCCAAAGCCCACGGAAAAGGACGACAAGTTGAGGGACCGATCGAGTCCGGTGAATCGGTCGTGATCGTGGAGGACACGGTGACCACAGGCGGCAGCTCGCTGAAGGCGATCGAGTACGTCGAGGCGGCCGGTATGAAAGTGCAAGCCGTGATCGCGATCATTGATCGTTTGGAAGGTGGCGCCGAAGCGTTTGCCGCCAAGGGCTATCACCTGCAGACATTGTTGACCGTGAAAGACTTTGGGATCGAACCGGCGGTCTCTTAGGACTTTGTTTGAAGTTGCGTGATGCAAGGGTCGCCAAGCAATGGCAGCCTACCGATTGGGACGGAAGTTGCTCAGGCGATCACGTCATGCACGATTTCGCCATGCACATCCGTAAGGCGAAAATCGCGTCCCGAGTAACGATACGTCAGCCGCTGATGATCGATTCCCAATAGATGCAGGATTGTCGCGTGCAGGTCGTGGACGTGCATCCGCTTCTCGATGGCGTTCATTCCAAATTCGTCCGTGTTACCATACATCATCCCACCCCTGCTGCCCCCGCCGGCAAGGAACATGGAAAACCCGGTGTGGTGGTGGTCGCGGCCCGCCTTAGAGTAGTCCTTCTTCTTGTCGTTCTGTGCGTATGGCGTCCGCCCGAATTCGCCACCCCAGACGACCAGCGTATCTTCCAGCATCCCCCGCGCTTTAAGATCGGTCAGTAGCGCGGCTGTGGCGCGATCGCTGTCGGCACAGAGCGATCGGTGCTTCTTGTTGTTCTCGCTGTGGGTGTCCCACGGCTGTTTGCCCGACTTGGTAACGTAGTAGACCTGGACGAATCGAACACCTTTTTCACATAATCGCCGAGCCAGCAGACAACTCTGGCCAAAGGTCGATGCACCGTACAGGTCACGCACATGGGCTGGCTCTCGGCTGACGTCGAAGGTCTCGGTCGCTTCGCGTTGCATGTTGAAGGCCAATTCCATCGCACGAATTTGCGCATCCAAGGCGCTTTCGTTCTGGCGCTGCTCGCGATGGATTCGGTTCAACTTCCCCAGCAGGTCGAGTTGCCGTCGTTGCTCGGCGCGGCTCAGCGTCGGGTGTTTCAGGTTCGCGACCAACTTCTGGACGTGCATGTCATTCGTGTCTACGGACATCCCTTGAAATTCGCCCGGTAAGAACGAATTCGACCAGAGTTGTGGACCGACCACCGGCAGACCGGGGCAGAGCACGACGAAGCCCGGAAGATTTTGGTTCTCCGTCCCGAGTCCATACGAACACCACGAACCGAGGCTCGGTCGCGTCGGCTGCTGATGGCCCGAGTGCATCACCAACAAGCCGGGCTCATGATTTGGTACATCGGTGTGCATCGAGCGCAATACGCACAAGTCGTCCGCATGCCGCGCGAGATTTGGGAGCAACTCGCTCATCACCACGCCGCTCTCGCCGTGCGGCTGAAATTTGAAGGGCGATGGCATATACCCGCTGCCCTTGTTCTTTCGATAGAGTTCACCGGAGGGTTGTTCGCCCTCGTGTTTGCTCAGGGCCGGCTTGGGATCAAATGTATCGACATGCGATGGCGCACCGTTCATGAACAGAAAGATGACACGTTTCGCCTTGGGCTTGAAATGCGGAACCGGAATGCCGGCCGCGTCCCTCGGGAGCGCACCGGCCAAACCCAACATGCCGAACCCAGCCCCGGCCTGCTGCAGCATTTGGCGTCGCGTCACATTCATGCGGATCTCCTCAGGTCCACGCCTGTCAGTCCGGACTCGCTCCACCCAACCGATCAGTGCCGATACATACCATCAGTCAATCATCAAGAGTTCGTTGGATGCCAATAAGATGTGTGCGTATTGAATCCAACGTCCACGTTCATCGTGCGACTCGCAACCGGCCAGAAATTCGCGACCGAGCTGTACTTCGTCGTCGCCCGCCGCACGGCCAAACACCGTCTGATACACCAGGTTAATGCGGTCGACAACGGCGGTCGTTTCCTCGATCACGCGGCCCGCCAAGGCTTCGGCCTGCACCGCCATGAACGGGCTATTGAGGACAAACAGTTTTTGCAGCGGCGTGGTCGTTTCATTGCGGCCAGCGCTGTGCGCACTCGGATCGGGAAAGTCAAACATGGCGAGCAGTGGATTCAAATCGAGGCGACTTATGCGGCTATAGACGGTGCGACGACGCTCCTGGGCGTGTTCGGGCTCCATCGATCTGCCACCGATCGTTCCATCCAACTGGCCGCCGACGGCGAGCAACGTGTCACGCCAAGACTCGACATCCAGCCGCCGCCGATTCATCCGCGCCAGCAACCGGTTGGCCGGATCGACCGCGCGGTGGGCTTTTGTGATTGAGCTGCTTTGGCGATACGTTGCCGACAGCGCAATCGTGCGCTGCAACCATTTCAGGGACCAGCCCGCTTGCATGAATCGCACCGCCAGGTCGTCGAGCAGTTTGGGGTGCGTCGGTGGCTGTCCCAGCTTCCCAAAATTACTGGGTGTCGCAACGAGTGGCTGTCCAAAATGCAAGGCCCAGATGCGATTCACGATGACGCGGGCGGTCAACGGATTCTCGCGCGAGACGATGGCTTCGGCCAACTCGAGCCGCCCACTCCCCTGCGTGAAGGCGAGCCGCTCCTGGGCGGCCAACACGCGCGGGAAACCACGTTTTGCCACCGGTCCTTGCTTGTTCACGTCGCCGCGAATGAAGACGTTCAAGTCCTTCGGTTGAACATCACGGATGATGTGCACCGCGTCCGTCTCTTTCTTGGCTTGCCCGGTCTCAACCGTCTCTCGCTGGTCGTCCAGTGGACGATTAAACATCTCCGTACTGGCGAATACGCCCGCCAGCGCATAATAGTCCACCGTCGGTATGGGATCGAATTTGTGATCGTGGCATCGGGCGCAGGCCACCGTCAGGCCCAACAAACCTCGCGTCACGGTATCGACCCGATCTTCCCATTCCTCAGCCATCACTTCGGGTGCATTGCGTCGATAGTATTTGGGACCGAGCCCGATAAAGCCAAGTGCGATGTGACTCGACTGATCTTCCGGGTCGATCAGGTCGGCAGCCAGTTGCTGGCGAATGAACGCGTCGTACGGCAGATCCGCATTCAGGGCATTGATGACCCAGTCTCGGTAAAGGTAGGCATTCGGATAGCAGAGCGAGGAATTGTTACCGACGATATGGGCCTGATCTTCGGCATAGCGGGCCACGTC
>JAUIHJ010000326.1 GCA_030432015.1 bacterium | reverse complement strand
CGGGAACACGGATCGACCAGGCGCTCGGTAGCGTCGATTTCTTACCGACGATGCTGAGCCTGATGGGGGTCAAGACCGCGGGCACCGAAGAGGGGCGGGACGCGTCGCCGCTGTTTGTCGGCGACTCGAATGACGCCTGGCACGACATCGCCTTCTTGCGCGGCACAGGCGACCAGCAGGGATGGCTGATGGCGGTTTCGGACCGTTACAAGTTGGTGATCTCTTCCCACGATCGACCCTGGCTCTTCGATCTGCAACGGGACCCCGACGAGATTACGAATTTCTTCGAGCACGCCGGGTATCGCGAGATCGTGCAGCAAATGGCCACCGAGTTACAGGCTTACGGCGAGCAGCACGGTGATCCATTTATCAAGTCCGCTCGGGTCAAGGCCGACTTACACTGGTGCATCCACGGCGAGGGAGACTATGCCGCGCCCGCCGAAGCACCCCAACGCCGGGCGAGCAAGCGGAAAGCGAAGTCTGCCAAGAACAAAGCTCGAGATTAATCTCGGGACCGCGTGTCACGAGCGAGCCCGTTCCGCGTCGGCTGCTTGGTGGGAAGGCCAAGCAGGAACGCACGGAATCAGAACCGGCGCCTGCCTTTGGTTGCAGTTCGTGCGGCAACCCTTTATGTTGCTACCCAATCTTCATGTTGCTCAGCGAGCGGTCGCCGAATGCCGCTCGGTGGGGACGTCGCGAAGTGAACTCACGCCGTTTGCATTGGCAACGCGTCGGGCGGCAGTCGATTCGCGATGAAACGGGTATTGTCATTGGCATCATTTTGACTCGGCGTCCAAAGGAAATTCATGGAAGCGCATAACGCCCGGATCGGGTTCATTTTGTTTGCGGTCTATTCGCTGTTCTACGGTAGTTTCGTGCTGCTGAACGCATTCACACCGGACATGATGGAAATTCGCCCCGTGGCGGGGATCAACCTGGCCATCCTGTACGGCTTCGGCTTGATCATCGTCGCCCTCGTCTTATCGCTGGTGTACGGCATGATGTGCCAGACCGAGAGCAGCGAACCGACTGACTCGGAGGCGCCAAAGTGATCTACGAACCATCGACCGTCGCCGTTGTCGTCTTTCTGTTGTTTGTCGCCGTCACCTTGGGCCTGAGCTTTTACCTGGGGCGCAACGCCAAGTCTGCGCAAGGATATTTTGCGGCACACGGCGAAATCCCCTGGTTTGTCAACGGGATCGCGTTTGCTGGCGACTATCTGTCGGCCGCGTCGTTCCTGGGGATCTGCGGGATGATCGCCTTTTACGGCTATGACGGCTTTCTCTATTCCATTGGCTACCTCGCCGGTTGGATCGTGGCGCTGTTTGTTGTGGCCGAACCTCTCAAGCGAATGGGGAAATTCACGTTTGCCGACGCCTTGGATGCCAAGTTCGGTTCGCGCGGCATCAAGCTCGTGGCGGGCGTTAGCACCCTGGCCGTGAGCATCTTTTACCTCATTCCGCAAATGGTGGGCGCGGGGGTCTTGATCCAACCCTTGTTGGGGTTTCCCCATTGGGTCGGTGTTGTAATGGTCGGGGCCACGGTCACGGTCATCGTCGTGACGGCCGGCATGGTGTCGACAACCTATGTGCAGTTTCTCAAGGGATCCTTGCTGGTGGCCTTCAGCGCGATCCTGACCGTCCTGATTTTGATGCGTGGCTTCGAGGTGAAGTCGGGCGGTTCTGATGGCCACGAGTTTGCCACGCTGGGGCCGTTTGCCGCCGATACGGATGCCGCGCAGTGGGAACTGCCCGCGCCGTATTCAACGTTACCGGCACTGGGCATGAAAGCAACGGAGGGCGTGCCCCGCCTGATTCAGTTGCACGATGATCAGGCGAATCACCCGGTGGTCTTCAGCGTCGTCGATGACGGTGATGGCCAGGTCACGCTGTACGAAGCGCAAAGCCTGGCGAAGATGGCCGACGGGCAGGTCTTGGTCAACGGGCAGCCGAAGGGGACCAAGAAGGGTGAACCGGAGTTGTACTCGGTCGGACACGTGAGCAAATTACCAGGAAATGAGAAGTCGACGGGGCGATTAGGCCTGCTGTCATTTTTCCGGACCCTGGGGGATAGCGAAGTCGTGTTATGGGGCAGTACCACGGCGAAGGCCGACGACGGTTCCTCAACCACGTATTACTATCAGAAGCCGACACCGGGCAACCGGATCTTGCGCCCCGGCGAACATCCGACCTTCAAAGGGATTCGCAGCGGCAAGGCGCTCGACAAGCTTAATTTCCTTTCGCTGATGCTGGCCTTGTTCTGCGGCACGGCGTCGCTCCCACATATTCTGATTCGGTATTACACCGTCAAAGATGCGAGCGCCGCGCGGAAGAGTACCATTGTCGGGATCGCCAGTATTGGTTTCTTTTACGTGCTCACCCTGTACTTGGGTTTGGGAGCAATGACCAGCGGTGCGCTCGATGTGACCAACAGCAACATGGCGGCGCCCCTGCTGGCGAAGAGCATCAGCGAGTGGTTGTTTGCCATCATCTCGGCGATCGCGTTTACCACGGTGTTGGGAACGGTTAGCGGACTGATTCTCGCCTCCAGTGGTGCGGTGACCCATGATCTGTTGACCAGTGTATTTCGGATGAAGCTAACCGACCATGAAAAGGTCCGCGTTGCTAAAATCGCGTCGGTGGTTGTCGGGGCGATCGCGATCGTGTTGGGCATCCTCTTCAAGGAAATGAACGTCAGCTACCTTGTCGGCTGGGCCTTCAGTGTGGCGGCATCTGCCAACCTTCCCGCGCTGGTGATGCTGTTGTTTTGGAAGGGGGTTACCAAGCAAGGCGTGATCGCCGCCGTTGTGGTGGGAATGTGCAGTTCGCTCGCCTGGATTCTATTGAGCGCGGACACGTTTACCAAGGTGTACGGGATCTCTGCTGATCTTGCCGTCGTGCCGTTCAGCCAACCCGGCATCGTCACGATTCCGCTCGGCTTTCTGACCCTGATCCTGGTATCCTTGGCGACGGCTGGCGGCGCGAAAGCCACGCCCGATGAGACCGTCTGAGTGGTGTCGGTGTGAAGCAAGAGCCGTGCCACCCAGGGGGCGACACGATGCAACAGGAAGAAGTTCAAGCCGTATTTGTTCGCTTTGCCGCGCCTCTGATGTCCCTGGTCGCCTTGGGCGCGAGCCAGGAAGCCGCGAACGAGCTGGCTCGCAACCTCTGGCTGGCGTTGATCGGCGGGGAGGATGTTGAACGGCAATTGTTTGATGCGATGCGCGAATCGAGCAGCGAACTATACGACGTCCTCGAGCGGTGTTATACCGAGCAGATGAAGCCACAGGTCTCCGACGAAGTGCTGGCCGCGCTCCGGGCGCGATACGATCCTACGAACACCTAAATTCTGCGAAGGCAATCCAGGGGAATCGCCATGAAAGAGAAAAACGCTATCCGTTCACGACGCCTGTTCCTGGCGGCCTCCGCCGCTGGCCTGGCAGGCGGAACCCACTTGGCCGGTGCCCAGTCGTCAGGTACCGCCGCCGCAGCCCAGCCCGTACAACCACCGGCGGGGAATTTTCCAATCAAGTCGATTTCGTCGGCCAACGGCCAACGCACCACCAAACGCGCCTACGAGATGATCTTGCAGGGTGCGGACACGCTGGACGCAAGTGTTGCCGGTGTGACGATCGTGGAAGACGATCCCAACGATACCTCGGTCGGCTACGGCGGGCTCCCGAATGAACTGGGCGTCGTGCAACTCGACGCCGCGGTCATGCACGGCCCTTCCCACCAGGCTGGTTGCGTCGCCTCGTTGGAGCGCATCCGCAATCCCGCCAAAGTCGCTCAGTTGGTGCTCGAGCGGACCGATCATGTGCTGCTGGTCGGGCGAGGCGCTTTGGAGTTCGCCAGGGCACACGGCTTTCAAGAGGAAAACCTCTTGACCGATCGCGCCCGCAAGATCTGGTTGCGTTGGAAGCAGACGATGTCGGACCGCGACGACTGGCTAACGCCACCGGATGAGAGTGACGATACGGACAAGCAAGCCGCTGCGATTCTTCGCAATCGCCCGACCGGGACGATTCATTGTGCGAGCATGAATGCCGGCGGCGATATCTCGTGCGTCACGACGACCAGCGGCTTGGCCTTCAAGATCGATGGACGCGTGGGTGATTCGCCGATCATCGGGGCCGGCCTCTACGTGGACAACGAGATTGGTTCCTGCGGAAGTACCGGGCGCGGCGAAGCGAACCTGCAAAATCAATGCAGCTTTGCGGCGGTTGAATTGATGCGGAGCGGCATGACGCCCGTCGAAGCCGGACTGGAGGTGCTCCGCCGTGTTTCCAAGCATACCGTGCCCCGCCTCCGCAACGAGAAGGGGGAGCCCGACTTTGGCCTAAACTTTTACCTGCTTCGCAAAGACGGAATGCACGGCGGAGTTGCCATGCGCGGCGCGGCAAAATTCGCCGTTACGGATGAGAATGGCACGCGGCTGGAGCCGTGTACGACGTTGTATTAGATCGGCCGGGCAGGTTTGATCGACCCGCTGGGAGGGCTGGCCAACGCACTGACCGCGCGTAACGCCGTCTGCCCCGCAGCATTGCGCTCGGTCATTTAGGCATGCATCACCTGGCCACCGTCAACGTTCAGTGTCTGTCCGGTGATATTTGCTGCCCGAGGCGATGCCAGGAAGACCGCCAGATTTGCGATGTCGTCAACGGTTTGCCAGCGGCCGAGCGGAGTGACCGACTTGATTTTGTTCTCCGCCCAGGTGTCATACGTCAAGCGATCCGCAGCGGACTGCTGTGCCTGCCATGCTCGCCAGACGGCTTGGTTCACGTCCGTTTTGACCATGCCTGGGCAGATCGTATTGACGCGCACCGAATATTCGGCCAGGTCCTTCGCAGCGCACTGCGCGAAGTTGATAACGCCCGCTTTCGCGGCACTGTACGGCGGGTCGGTCTGCGAACCGATCTGGCCTGCGATGGACGACAGGAATAGCAGGGTTCCCTGACGCCGGTCGACAAGGTAGGGGGCAAAGGCGTGGGCGGCGTTGGCGGCCCCCAGCAAATTCACCCGGATGACACGCTCCCAGTCGTCAGGCGACAGGTTCCAAAACGGAAAACCGTACTTGCCCGATCCAGCACCCGCGGCAAAGACCACATGCTGGCAACGCCCATGCTGGGCGATCACGGAGGAGGCCAGCGCGGCCACGGCCTGGAAATCGGTAACGTCACACACCGTGCCGGTCGCTGCGCGACCGGAGTTGGCGGTCGCGTCCTGTGCTGCTTGGACAACCGCGGGGTCGATGTCAGCCAACACCACCGTCGCCCCTTCCGCCAGAAACGCGTCGCCGATGGCGCGGCCAATTCCCTTCGCACCACCCAGCACAACAGCGACGTCATCGGTTAACTGCAAATCCATCGATGCACTCCAGCAAGACGCATTCCAAGTAACGATTCCGGCTGTGGCGCAATTGCCCTATGGGCTCGCGACGCCACCAGGCGTGCATAACTCGAGGCAGTGCCCGTCCGGGTCGAAGACATAGATCTGGTACGCGCCATCAGGCCGCGTTCGGCGCGGCACGTACTCCACCCCGCGACGCTGGAAGTAATCTTCCCAGGCGTCCATGTCGTCAATCATCAAGGCCCAATGATCGCCACGGCTCTTGGCGCCGGTGACCGGTTCGGGCCGTTCGCCAATCAAATGAAGTTCCTGGTCATCGCCCAGGCGAAACCAGGCACCGGGGAAGTTGAAATTCGGACGGGGCATCGGTTCAAGCTGCATGATGTCGCCGTAGAAGGCACAGCTCTGATCGACGTCCGCAACGTGGAGTGCAACGTGATTTAATTGAGTGGTTTTCATGGATGGTTTGCCGACGCGGCGAGCACCGCGCGGCCTCTCCGTCGAATGGGTAGAAAGTCAGTTCCTGCTCGGTCACACCGACGGCATGATCACACCGACGACATGGTTGTCGAAGTGTCAAGTCGAACTCGAACTTGGCACTTGCCGCCGCAACCGGTCATGCATCGGATTATCCGTACAGCTTATACGCTTCAGCCGCGCGGAGTTTTCGTGCCCGGATGCGTCCCCCGCTGATCGATTCGCCACGGGGATCCAAATAGACGCGGCCAGAGCTTTTGCCAGCGACGACATTCAAGACATGAATATTGAAGATGAACCCCGTCTCGCTGGTCGCCTTGAACCAATGGATGTTGTCCTTATGGTCGGAAACGGTCGAGTAATCGCCGGGGCCAAAGCCACGATCGATCGTCGGTTTGATAATAAAGTGTTTCGCTTCGTCTTCGAGCCGATCGTAATGCCGCCCCTCAAATTCTCCATTAAGAACCACGAACGCCGTGGCCATGTTGTTATGGCCGTGGGGGACGACACTGCGACCTTTCTTCAAAGCGAATGTTTGATGGCCGAAGACCAGATTGGTGGGCAGCCCTTCAATCTCTGGAAACTTGGGTCGCAGGCTCAATTCACCCTGATCGCGAAATTTCAAGTTGGCCGTCAATTTCTTGAAGTCGATGAACTTCAACAGTTCGGGCAAGTCCACCACCTGAAACAGCTCTTCGACTTTGGCCTGCCATTGAAGCTGAGTCAGCTTCTTGCCTTTGACATCCTGGCCCAACTGGTTCAGCGAACTGAGCCACTCGGCAGTAATCGGCTTGATCGTCTCGGCGAATGCGTCACCCATGAAGAGTGACTCCAGCAGCGAGAAGGTCACGAGCGAACCGAGCGTTCCCTGGGTGAACGCGCGACGGGTTAGTTCTGACATCACTGGTCTCCGATCGGGATGAATCTGAATCTGAATTGCTTAACCCGTCTGTCGGTTTCTTATCGGTCGGTTTATTCGCCCGACTGTCGGTTTAAATGTCGAGCACCTTGTTCATGCGCGTGGCGATGTCTTGCAATCGAGTACGATCGCCTCCCTTGACCTCCGCGGTGGCCCAGCCGGTGTATTCAATCTTGGTCAATTCCGTGCGGACGCGCGGCCAATCAACGCTCCCTTCACCCAGGAGTACGCTAAAACCAGCCCTGAGTCCTTGCTCGACTTGCAGCTTTCGGCTGTATTCCTTGATATCCAATTTTCCGATCCGCTTGCCCAGAACTTCGATCCAATGGCCGGCATAACCCCAGCGAATGTTGTTGCCGACATCAAAGTAGACGCCCACCATCGGGCTATCCAATTCGTCCACAAACCGGGCCATGCTCAACGGTTCATTCAGGAACGACGCCCAGACATTTTCGATCAGAAGTTTGATCCCCTGCTTCTCAGCGTGCGGGATGGCGCGGCGAATGATCTCCTGCCGATCGGCATAATTTTTCAGGTACGACCCTTTGGGATCCGCTGGAACGACCAGCAGCACCGACGTGGCACCGAGATCCTTCGCCGCGTCCACGGCCGTCTTGATATCGGGATTGGAGCTGTTGACGACGCCGTGAATTCGTACGCCGGTCACTTCGCTGGCTTTGCGTAACGCGTCGCGATGTTTGACGGCGTCGGCCGTGCGCGGTTCCACACCGTCGAAACCGACGTCCTTGGCCAGCTTGAGTTTGTCCATCACCGACAATGGTTCGGTGATCATGTGGTACTTGACGGCCTTCTTAATCTTCCCAGTGAAGGTCCCCGCCACGGATTGGGCTGCGGGTGCAAGCCCAATGGCCGTGGCCATGGCGGCGGTCGTTTGCAAGAAAGATCGGCGATCGGGGCGGTTGGGCATGAGACGGCGTCCAAAGGGGTTCGCAGGGTGTGAGAATGGTCGACCGATAGGAAAACGCGGCGCAAGCGGCTGGTGCACGCCAAGGCGTCTTGCATCGCTCCCGGCTGGAAAGCACCATTTCGTTCCGGAATCGCCAGGACCGCGACGCATGACATCGCGACGTCGTGCGGCTCGGCCAAGATTCCTCATTCTCCGCCGAAGTGAAACGAATACAAGTCCGCATCTCGGAGACGGAATCGTAAACGCACCGTTTTGCCTGCCAGACTGCCGACATCCGTGCTGCCTTGCCAAGACACCGCGCGTTCGACGGTGTCCCCAAAAAGTTCGTCACAGTCGTCCAGGCCAAAGCCTGAAATGGCGTCTCCCTCGACCGTCTGGATTTCCACCTGCACAGCACCGGCAGCCGAGGTCGCGAAATTCAGCCCGAGCTGGTTGCCGGAGAAGATCAAGGGCTTGGTCGTCAGTACTCCGCCGGTCGCGTCGCCACTGACGGAAACAAAGCCATCCAATCGCAGTGTATAGCGCCGCAAGGCACTCCCCTTGCCCGTCCAATAGCTTTCGCTGGCATAGAGTGACAGCTCGGGGGGCGCTCCTGGCAGCGATGATGCGGTTTCCACGACGTGCCAGGCAATGTACTGGTGGCCGTAGTTCCAAGTGCCGGGCCGCTGGATGCCGGGTCGCAGGAATGCCTCGTTCCAGCGTTTAAAGTTGACCCCATCGCGGCTTGCCATCAGCAGTCCCTCGGTGACCGCGGTACCGTAGCGGGCGGATGACGAGGCACGCAGTTGCCGGTGCTCAGGCTCCGGGAGTTGTTTCATGGACCGGGACCAACCGCGGTCGGTGTAGCGGGTCGGAAACCCGATCAACAGATGCGGTGCCCGGTAATACGGTTTGATTTGATTGGTATACAGTTGCTCGTCGGGTGAATCTTCATATTGAACGTCCTGGTGTTTGCTCCAGGTGATCAAGTCGTCTGACGTGGCGGTGCGAATGGCGCGGATGCCGGCCGGCTTCCAGACTTTGTCGTTGGCGACCCCGGCGGTGAAAATCCGCCAATACGCCCGGTACTTGCCGATCGCGGGATCCCAGAAGGCCAGGTTTTGCGAATCGAACGCGCCCAGGCCGCTCAGAATTG
>JAUIHJ010000325.1 GCA_030432015.1 bacterium | reverse complement strand
CGGCCCCATCGAGATCGGCCTGACCGGCTCGGCCGGCTCGCACCTGGTGCTGGCGGTGGCTCACGCACCGCGCCCCGGAGAGCAGAACGAGCGGTAGCCGTTCGCAATTCGACCAATTCATTGCAGTCCAGGTTCCTCTGGCAGGTTCGGCGATCTGCGAGAACCTTGGTGGTGCTGACGGCTGCGAATGATGCGCCCGAAGGGGAGCGCCCCCGAGTCAGCCAAGCCTGCATTTTCGTTTTTTTTCACTTGACACCGGACTGGCCACGGCGGAGAACAAATGGTTTTCCGGAGGCGTTATGAGCGAAAGAAGCATCTGCGTGCAATGGGCTGGTGCAGGCTGGCCGTTCGCAGTGGTATTAGCGACCATCCTTGGTTGCGGCGGGGCGCCGGAGGAGCAGATCGAGCAGCGGGGCGCGGCATCGGACAACTTGCGAATTCTGGAACGCGCCTATCGGACAGCCCTCGACCAGACCCGGCAACCGCCCAAGTCACGTGACGATCTGGTGAGACACCTGCCGGCGGACACTGACGTTGAGCAGTTGCTTGTCTCCCCGCACGACGACCAACCCTTCGTGATTGTCTGGGGGACGGATCTCACGAAGCTGATGACCAGTCCGCGGCCGATCGTCTTCGCATATGAATCGCAAGGTCGCGATGGCAATCGCTTCGTGTTAACGACCATGGGGGTCATGGAATTGACCGACGAAGACTTTGCTGCGGCAAGTTTTCCGGATGGCCATTCACCGTCACCCTGAGTGAGCTTGATCCAGCCAACGTCCGCCGCTTCAACACGCGTCAATTCTTCGCTCCCGCATTTCCTGCCGAAAATTCCGTTTCAAGTTACCACCCAACGAGTGCGAGTATGCCACCCGCACGTGACAGCAGAAATCAATTGAGATCTTTCCTTATTTTTATCCATCGTTCGTTTCTCTATCGGAGTCAAAGCATGACACGTTTAACAAGGCAGCGAGTTGGGTTCACGCTCGTCGAATTGCTGGTCGTGATTGCGATCATTGGCATCTTGGTCGCCCTGTTGTTGCCAGCGGTACAAGCCGCACGCGAGGCGGCACGTCGGACGGAGTGCAAGAACCAGATCAAGCAGATGGGGCTGGCTTGTCACAACCACCATGACACGTACAAACTTCTTCCCGACGGTGGCCACGACTGGTACACACCGCGGGCCTTTGTCACCGGCAAGCCCCAGATTGCACCGAATCAGCCGTGGGGTTGGATGTATCAAATTTTGTTATTCTCCGAGCAGAATAATCTGTACTACGAGCCGGATGACGACATCGTACGCAAAGCGACCATTGATCATTATTTTTGTCCCACTCGGCGTGCGCAGACGGTGACGGGCGACCGACGGGCCATGAACGACTACGCCGGCAACGGTGGCTTGCTGCAGAACGGAGGACTGGCAAACTGGGGCGATGGCAAGAACGGTGGCGTCATGGTACGAGGTCGGTCCGAACAGCCGATCACATTCGCAAAAATCGTGGACGGCACGTCCAACGCGATCCTGGTAGGCGAGAAAGCCCTCCGTGTCGACGATCGCAACCGATTCTCGTGCGCGGACAATGAAGGCTGGACGTCCGGTTGGGACTGGGACATTATTCGCTGGGGAACCAACAAGCCGGTTCCCGACAAGGATGCGATTGACTGCGATACGCGATTCGGCGCGCAGCATCCAGGCGGATTCAACACGGTGTTTGCGGACGGTTCAGTACACTTCATCCCGTACACCGTGGACCTGACCGTATTCCAGAACCTGTGTCACCGCAGCGATGGCAACCCGGTTGAAATCCCTTAGGGGTGCCCCGCATGCACATCGCCACACCGACGTGGTAAACTGAGCGACGCCCCTCCTGTGAAACAGTCCACAGCTGAACCAGGCGAATACGGCTGGGCGAAGCGACCGGTCCCTACCTGGGGCGCAACCCTGCGTGCCGCGGGGTTGCTTCGATGAAGAATCCGTCCCCTGCCAGGTTTGCATCCCGCCCCCTTGCCTCGCGCAAAATCCCCATCGAGCGACAATCCATGAACAATCTTCGTTGGCAATTCATTTTTCGGTTCGTTGTCGCGAGAGTCGTCCTGACGGCGGTGAGTGTTTACCCGGCCGGAACGTGTCTGGCCGAGTCGAATGACGGCGACCTCGTGCGCGAACTCCAGCAGCGCGCCATCGCACAGAATCGGTCGGACGTCGCCCACTGGGGTGTAACCCAAGACAATTACAAGCAGTGGACGACACACACCAACCGTCTGGTGCCGGTGTACACATACGGAACACGAGGAGCCGGCCCGAAGATTGATCTCTCGCACTATATGGGCGACCACAGCCCCTACCGCAGCGAACGCGAAATCTTGCGTCTGTACGGCCGCCTGCCAGCGGGAACCTTGAACGAGGAGGCAACCTACCTGGATCAAACCAACGTGTTCGACATTCAACAAGCCGCGTTGGAAGCGGGCAAGAAGTACCTATTCCTGGTCATCTTCGACGGCATGGACTGGCAGACGACACGGGCCGCGGCCATCCACAACCAACAACGCGTCACCTACGATCAGGGGCGCGGGCAAGGCACGCATTTCCAGGAGTTTACCGCCGATGGGACATCACAGTTCGGGTGGATGGTCACTGCCCCGCACAACGATGGCACGAAATTCGACGTCAATACGCAAACCGTAGCAAACCCCGGCGGCACCGCAGGGGGCGGTTATGATGCCAACCGTGGCGGCGCCGCCCCCTGGTCTGAACCCATCGAACCGGCCTACATCACCGGCAGTTCGAAGCAGGGTCCAGAGCGACACCCGTACACCGACTCTGCCAGTTCCGCGACCAGCATGACGGCTGGGATCAAGACCTTCAACGGCGCAATCAACCTCGATCCAGCAGGCCAGCCGGTTTCCACAATCGCCCATCAGGCGCAGCTCGCCGGCTATGCGGCAGGGGCCGTCAGCAGCGTGCCCGTCAGCCACGCCACCCCCGCTTCCGCCTACGCGCACAACGTCAGCCGCAACGATCTGCAGGACTTAACCCGCGATCTGCTGGGACAACCATCGATCAGCCATCCGACGCAACCACTGGACGGCCTGGAGGTGTTGATTGCCGGCGGCTTCGGCGTGCATCGCGAGAAAGACGCCAATCAGGGCACCAACTTCGTGCCTGGCAATGCGTACCTGACCGACGCCGATCGCAAAGCCGTCGACGTGCGCAACGGTGGGCGGTATGCCGTAGCGCTCCGCAGCCCCGGGAAGAACGGAGCCACGTTGTTGCATGAGACAGCGCGCGGCGCCGCCCGGTCTGGACATCGCCTGCTGGGTTTCTTTGGGGTCGGCGCTGCGAAGGGACATCTGCCTTTCGCCACCGCCAATGGCGACTTTCAGCCCACCGTGGGCAAAGCCAACACGGCGGAAAAGTACGAACTCGCCGATCTCGTCGAGAATCCCACTCTGGCCGAAATGACCGCTGCAGCACTCACGGTTCTACAAACTCGGCCACAGGGGTTTTGGCTGATGGTCGAGTCGGGTGACGTCGACTGGGCAAATCACGACAACAATCTGGACAATGCGATCGGGGCCGTCAATTGCGGCGACGACGCCGTCCGCGTTATTACCGACTGGGTCCGGCAGCACAGCAATTGGCAAGAATCGCTCATGATCGTCACGGCCGATCATGGTCACTACCTGAACCTGATCCGACCGGATGCATTGGCGGGCTCGCACGAGGCACCTTAGCACGTTACGATTGCCCGACGTCACGATTGCCCGACGTCACTCAATAGCCGAGCGCGATTCAGCAGCGCACACCACGTCAGCGGGACCGGCACCTTTTTCGCCGACAGGCCGTTTTTCCGCAGCTGAATCTACTGGGCGGCGAAAAACGAGCCGGTCCCGGATTGACGCCAGATTGCACTCGGTCATTCAGGGCACGACATCGGGGTTCATCAGCGTGATCAATCGGATCCGATCGGTCGTCTCCGGGTCATACTGAATGTGAATCGTATAGTCGGGTGACTCGAAACGATCCCACGCTCCCTGCGGTCCCAGCGATTCCTCAACGAACGCGTCCTTGGATTTGGTTGGTTGCCCCAGTGCGGCGCGGACGGCTTCGCGTCCACTGGCAAACGTCAATCCGCCGAGCAGTTGCCCCTGGTAACCGGCAAACGACTCGTGAGCGTCCGAGTGGAGAAAGATGGTCTTGATGGTGCCGAGGTTGTCCTGTTCGATCTCAATGCCGCGTGCCCGATCAACGAGACTGTGAATTCCAAATTCACCCTCTTCCAGTTCGTCTTCGGACTCGTCGACTAAATCGAAGGCGTCGAGCACTTTGGTTACCGAAGGCGCCGCAACCAACATTCCGAGGGTTCTCAGCAAGTCGTCCATCGTCTGATCCTCGGTGGTAGTTACGTTGCGTCGCCCCAGACCACGCCACCCTGACCGGCGGCGACATCGCCAATTCGCCAGTTTTCCAGGCCGGCATCGGTCAACATGGCGCTGACGCGGTCCGCGTAGTAGCTGCTCACCAGCAAGGTAAGGCCGATGCCGCCGTTGAAGACGCGATCCATTTCGTCCTGATCGATATTGCCCAATCGCTGCAGCCAATCGAAGACCGGCGGCACGGACCACGCATCCCGCTGCAACCTGACCGTCACGCCGGCCGGCAAAATCCGTTCGATATTTTCCTGCAAGCCACCGCCGGTAATATGGGCGATGCCGTGGATAACATTCTTGACCTTGTAGTGGTCGAGAATCTGTCTGATCGGCCGTGTATAGATTTGGGTTGGAGTGAGCAACGTCTGGCCGACGGAGGCGCCCAATTCGTCGACATGGTCGTCGACCCCCAGGCCTTCCATATCGAAGACAACCCGCCGGACGAGGCTAAAGCCATTGGAATGAAGGCCGCTCGAAGCGACGCCGATGACGACGTCGCCGGGCGTTATCGCGGTCCCATCGATCAACTGTTTACGCTCGACAACCCCCACGCAGAAACCGGCGAGGTCATAATCGCCGGTCGCATACAGGTCTGGCATGATCGCGGTCTCCCCCCCCAGCAGCGAACAGTCCGCCTCCAGGCAACCTGCGCTGATCCCTTCGACGATCTGCTCCAACAGGGCCGGGGCGTCATGGGACATGGCGACGTAGTCCAGGAAGAACAGCGGCTCTGCGCCACAGCAAATCGCATCGTTGGCACACATTGCCACCAGATCGATGCCGACCGTATTGTGGGTATCGGTCAGGCGGGCGATGCGTAATTTCGTACCCACGCCGTCGGTGCACGCGACCAGGACGGGATCTTCGTAGTTTCGCTGAAAGAGCTTGCTGGTAAAGTCCAGCTTGAAGAGCCCGGCAAACCCCCCGTCCAGTTTCATAACCCGCGGAGAAAATGTGCGATGCATCAACTTTGGCAGCCGCGACATTGAATCGCGATAGACATCCAAGTCGACGCCAGCATCCTTGTATGTTGCCTTACCCATAACTGCTCGCGGTGGATCCGGGAAACTTCAAATTCTAAGGATCGGTCGCGGGCGTTGTCAACGAGCCCGCACGAGACCGGTATCACCGGGCCGAGCCGTCAAAATCCGTTGCGGGACACCGCAAATAGCGCCCAGTCAGACAATTTCATCGTAGAATCACCCCGTCAATGATTAAGCTTATCCAGACAGGCACCCTCTCCGCACAAGGTACCGCTTCGCCACTTGGCATTTTGAAACCCAAATGCCACGATTTTCCCACAACACCCCTTGCTTTTGAGCTCCCCCGCGCAAAGTCGAGTGTATGTTTGCTGACCACCACAGCACCATGAACTCGACTTGTTGCCACGAGGAAGCTCACAATTATGCTCATGCGTCACCCGCACCCGAATCTCCAATTCACGCAGTTTCTGCCTTACGGCGCGCTCGTTCATGACGGCGGCGTGCAATTCAGTATTTTCAGCCGTTCTGCCCAAGACATGCGTCTGCTGCTGTACGACGGCGTTGATGATCGCGAACCGGCCGAGGTGATTCACTTTGACCCGGACACCGATCGCTGGGGGGATGTCTGGAGCATTTTCGTGCCGGGCCTTGATGAGAGTCAGCTCTACCATTTTCAGGCGGATGGACCGCACGACCCCGAACATGGCCAGTGGTTCGATGGCAAGGCACGGCTGATCGATCCCTACGCCAAGGCACTCGCGGGCAATTTTCAAACCAACGACGACGGTGTCATTCGACCACCCAAATGCGTTGTCGTGGATGACTACTTTGACTGGCAGGATGATCGCCACCTCCGACGAAACCTGTCTGAGACGGTCATCTACGAGATGCACGTTCGTGGCTTCACGCAAAGCGAGTCCAGCGGTGTCGAGCACCCGGGGACCTATCTTGGCGTCATCGAGAAAATCCCCTACCTCAAATCGCTCGGTGTCACCGCGGTCGAATTGATGCCGGTCCACGAGTTTCCCATTCTGGGTTTCCAAGGCGAAGAACTGAGCAAACCGAATTACTGGGGATACGATCCGCTCGCATTCTTCGCGCCCCATCGTGGATACGCCGTGGGCAAAGAGCCTGGGAGCCAGGTCACGGAATTCAAGCAGATGGTCAAGGCCCTGCATCAGGCCGGCATCGAAGTCATCCTGGACGTCGTCTTTAACCACACCTGCGAAGGCAACGAACTTGGCCCGACGCTCAGCTTTAAAGGCCTTGAAAATCGTGTTTTCTACATGTTGGAAAATGGCGGCAGTCGCTACGCGAACTATACGGGCTGCGGCAACACCATCAATGGCAACCACCCGATCGTCCGCGAGATGATCTTCTATTGCCTGCGCCACTGGGTGCACAATTACCATATCGACGGATTCCGCTTTGACTTGGCGTCGATCCTCAGTCGTGACCGGCATGGAAACATCATGCCCAATCCACCACTGGTCGAGGCCATTGCCGAAGACCCGATGCTGGCCGCCACCAAGATCATCGCCGAGGCCTGGGATGCGGCGGGGGCATACCAAGTCGGCTCGTTCGGCGACCAACGCTGGAACGACTCGCATACTGTGCGGCACTGGGCCGAATGGAATGGCCGCTATCGAGACGACGTCCGCGCCTATTGGCGGGGCGATTCCGGCGTCCGGGGCGCGTTTGCCACGCGTTTAGCCGGCTCCAGTGACCTCTACGAATCCAACGGCCGCCCGCCAACCAGCAGCATTAACTTTATCACGTCTCACGACGGATTCACGCTGAGTGATCTGGTCAGCTACCGTTACAAACACAACGAAGCCAACGGTGAAGGCAATCGTGACGGCGACAACAACAATTACAGTGAGAACTTCGGCGTCGAAGGTCCGACTCGCCAACCAGAGATTCGGAAGCTCCGAGCCCGCCAGGTGCGGAACATGCTGACGTCCCTGATGCTCAGCCAAGGCGTTCCGATGCTGGTCAGCGGAGATGAGTGTGGCCGAACGCAGCACGGCAACAACAACGCCTACTGCCAGGACAACGCCGTGTCCTGGTTTGATTGGGATGCGGCCGAAGAAAATGCTCCACTGCTCCGCTTCACGCAAGCCTTGATCGCATTTCGCAAACGACACGGAGCCGTTCGGAGCACGCACTACTTGACCGGCGCGCCGTCGGGCTTTGCCGGACTACCCGACATTGCCTGGTTCAACCCCCTGGGCACGGCGGTCGACTGGAGTTGCAACGATCAGCCGGTGACCTGCCTCTTTAGTGCCGCCGGTGACGAGGAGGATGCGGCCAGCTACGGCCACGCACTGCTGATGCTCGTCAACCCAACCGGCGAACCACGCAAGTTTAACCTGCCCCCGGTGGCCAAAGGAATTCGCTGGCGCAACTTCATCGACACGGCCGCAACACCGCCACAGGACATCTTTCCGGAATTTGATGGACCGCTGGTCGATTCGCGTCAATCACTGCAGTTGCCCCACCATGCCCTGCGGTGCCTGGTGGCGACTGCCGAGGATCAGGTCGAAGTCGCGGGGAATTCTCCCCACACCGCCCCAAAATCGTGACCTACGATTCGGGAAAGGGCGTGCAATCCGCACTCGCTGGATTGTCGCCATTGACATTGTGAGAGTTGCACATCGATTCGCGAAGTTGGACGCGAATCGGTCGTTGGAGCCCGGGCGATCCCCTCTGTGCGAAGCATGGGTCGCACTTAAGCAGGACGACTGCCTGGGCTCCAACCGCGCTCTCGCGGTCGATGAACATCCCCTCACCTGACCGGAAAACAGACCGCGACGAATACCATGACCAATTACCACGAGGCCGGTTTCGACCGGCCCAGCGCACCAGCTACCTTGCCCCATCTGGACTCCCCGCCCATTCAAATCCTGATTCCCAGCACCGGCAAGAAGGTCCTCGGTTTCCTGTTAGACGAGTCTGCCGACCGTGGAACCGTGCAAGTGCGGCGGACACGCTGCCTGGCCGCCGGCGATCAAATCCAACTCGTCCGAAACGGGCACAAACAAGCAGCCGTCGTCAAACAGCTGCAAACGAACGGAATTGGCACTCGCATCGGACTGGCTTGGCCCGGCTGACGCCGCATCACGAACACCCGACCGGGGCTGCCTTGGGTGTGCGCTAAGAAGCCGCAAGTGGAACTGCGGGGACGTCGCGCCGTGCCATGTGAAGGAATTGGGTTGTTGCAGTTCGTGTCGCCGCCATCCGTGCAACGGTGGCGCTGAACGTGTTCCTGTTCGCTGCTTCAACGGTTTGAAGCGGTGATTCTCAGCCACGGGTACGACGGCGCTTCGGCGCGATGCAAAAACTGCAGCAACGTGCAACTAATCGCGTCGCAACGTAAATGCGGTGTAATGCAGCCCTGTCG
>JAUIHJ010000324.1 GCA_030432015.1 bacterium | reverse complement strand
GTCTGATCTTCGCGGAAATTCTGGGTGTCGCCAAGCACCACGTTCGCGGCCGTGAACGACTCGGGGTTGTGCTGGCGTCCCTGGCGGGTGTCGATGGCGTTGAACAGCGTGTCGTTCCCCTCGACGCTTGGGTCCGGGAAGAACGAATAGTCGCCGTCGTTGCCAAACACCGTGTTGTTGACGACCCGCACGAACGGTTGAGGGCCATCCGCCTGTCCAACTCGGCGAATCCGGTGCAAGCCACCGAGTCCAACAATATTCTGGCCGACGATGCTACTGGCATGTTCCACAAAGACCGCCGGATCCGGGCCAGGATCGCCGTAATCGCCACCGATCGCACCGCCACCTGATCGGCTGGGCGCGATGTAGGTCTGCAGCACCATCGTGCTATCGTTGGCCACCAGACTGCTGGAATCGATCGCATTCTTGATCGCCTGGGCCATCTCGGTCTGGCTGTAGCCGAGGATATTCGGCACATTGCGCCGATAGTAAATTGGAATTCGACCATCGACCCAACCGTTGCCACCCGCGACGCCGCTGCCGATGATGCAGTGCCGGGTCACGTCGACCGGTGGCGAGCCGGCGATGTCTTCAAATTCAAAGGTGACCGATTGCCCAAAGGCGCGGATCGTGAAGAATTCACCATCGCACACCGAATCGCCGGCCGTGAAGTTGGTGACGAATTGCGACGGCCAGCCAAAGATCGGGTCGGGACGCCGCGTGGTCAGTTCAAACAACTGTCCGCTGCCGCTGACATGAATGCCGCCCAACGAGCCGTCGCTGGAAATCGTGTTATTGGAGACCACCGCACCGGGCGCAAATCCACCCGCCGCCGGATCGCTGTTGGGTACGACCAGATTCCGCGCCGGCCCTGGAACGGGACTTTGCAGCCGAACAGGAACATTATCCAGTGCCAGCGCCGTGCCACCGGTGTCCTGATTCGTGGCGAAGGTGCCGTCGGTGTCGCGGTCTCCGGTGTCCACCACGATGCCATACGTTTTGGAATCGGTAATCGTGTTGGAGTGGATGAGGACCTGCCCCTGATCACGGAAGAGATTCTGATCGCCCTTACCGTTGTAGCGAATGATCGGAATTCCGACCGGGTCACGTACGAATGGCCCCGTGTCACTCACGAAGCTGCTTGCTTCAATAAAGATGGCACTGTCGGCCGAAAGGTCACCGACGTCGGATATCACGATCTTGATGCGGTGCGTACCGAGCGGGAGGGCGTCCACTCCGGTCAGCTTGGCAACGAATTTTTCGGTGTAGCCGTCGTAGCCAAACCCGTCGACCGTTATGCCGCCGTCGTTGGGATCGTTGTTGTTGTACAGCGACGGGCTATTGCCCGTGAGCCCGGACGGATCGTAGGGCTTGCCGCCGTTGACCGTTTCAATGGAAACCGGCTTGAGCGGCGCCGTGCTGGGGACCAGGGCCGGGACAAGGGCAATATTCTTGAGGTCGATACCATCGGCATCTTCGTCCAAGAAGATGGCCACCTTGTCCGAGAAACCGGTGTTGATTGCTTCGTTGTATTCTTCGGACGCAAACACGAAGTTGAGATAGATGTCACCGCCGGCACTGGGCGAGGCACTGAAGTCGAATTCCAGGTACGTGGTGTCGGTCGTCGTCACGTTGAATTCACCATCCAGATCGGCGTCACCAAGTTGCGACGAGCGGCCACTTTGCGTGTTGATGGGGTTGGGATCATCCGCGAAATTCGCGTCGCCTGTCGTCAGGACAATGCCCGATTCCATCCCGAGCGTCTCCAGGCCGCCCTGGAACAGACCGGCGGCAAACTGACCGCCCACAAACGTGGCATTGCCAACCGTTTGAATTCCCGTTCCCACAATCACGTCACGCAACTGATTGGCGTTATTGGACGTCCCGGTAATCTCAAACGTGTCAGGCACGTCAACCAGGGCCGTGCCGAAAAGATTGACGCGGTGGTCGCTGCTGGCCGTGCCGGTCACTTCGCCATCCGACTTGGCCGCCCGCAAGTCGAGCGTGGTTTGCACCTGCGGGCTGTTAATCGCGTCGCGGATTCGGGTCGCGATCACCGCGGCTGAATCGGGCAGATACATGCCAAACGTGGGGCTGGTCGGGTTTGTGTCTAACGTCTTAAATCGGATTTCGACATTGCCACCAATGATCCCCGGGCTCAATTCCGGATCTTCATATTCAAACGTGCGCGAATTCACCCCATCGCTAATTGTGAACTTCTGTTCGTCAACGACCTGGGTTCCGTCGGGTACAACCAAGGTGGTCACCTGGGCATCCCGATCATTGGTGTCGATGCTCCTGGTCAACGTCAGGCCAACGTTGGCATTGGAGGCCCGAGCGGCACCCAAACCAATCAGATCACCACCGGCAACCTGGACGCTATTGAGGACGTTGCCTGTATTTGGATCGAGCGTCAGCAGATTGCCCGCCGAGTCCGCCGCGTAAAGATTGATCCCGTCAAAGGCCAAGCCTTGCAAGGAAAACGAAGGGGAGGGGAAGGTGTTCAGGATCGTGTTGGTGGCCGACGGATCGTATTCGATGATGGTCGTGCCCGTATCCATGAACTCGCGGCCATTGTCGTCCCCGCCCACGGCACCAGGGAAACCACCCGGAGCACTCAGGTGGACGGTCAGGTTGCCGCCAAAACCAGATTGGGCTTCAATACCGAGCCCGTCATCAAGGGCAAAAATGGTCCCTGACTGATAACTCAGTCCACCCCGGAATGCCGGCGTGCCGGAAACACCGGTCGGCAGTTGCTCGGTCGAAAGGATTGCACCACTGGAAGGATCAAGGCGATACAGGATATTTCCGTTGGTGCCGCCGTTAACATAAATCAGCGTTCGTCCACCCTCGGCGACCGAGAGGCCGGCAATCAAGTCGAACGAAGAGAGCGCGTCGGGGGCCGGAAATTGGCCGACGATCGCACCGCTGGTCGGGTCAAGTTGCACGATCTGCTGGGTGCTCGGCTGAATTCCCCAGACCGTACTGGTCCGCAATGACGATGCGAAATCACCGGACGTGCCAAAGTCTGCAGCACGGCGGATCTCCAACTGGTAATCGCCAGTTTGGATCTCGCCCGCGGGTGCCGCGGCATTTCCTGCAAATGTCGGATTCGCGTTGGCACCGGTGACCATTTCGCCACGTTCGGCGAAGCCGATCACGATGTCGTCGATGTACGCACCTTCGTTAAAGCCGCCTGACACGCCGTCGTACTCGAACTGCAGGCGAAGATTCGCCTGCCCGGCGAAGGCATCCAGTTCGATGCGAGCTTGTCGCCAACCGCCAAAATTGGTCTGCAGGAGTGGCGTCACGGCCGGATCGGTTGCCTCAAGCGTGTTGCTCGATGCGACCAGCGTGACCGTGCCGCCCGCATCAACCACGGACAGCCGGAAGGCATCCGCACCGGCGTTGTTGTTGATGAAGTAATTGAAGTACACAACGGGTCGGTCAGCCGCGGAGTAACCGTTCAAACCAAACGGGTTGGAGAGCATCGTCCCGGTCGAACCCGCCGGGACCGTGCTGCCGGCCGATTCGTCGCCAAAGTAGAAGCTATCGCCACCGTCGTTCAAGGCCACCGCCTCGCGGCTGAGATCGAAGGCAGTGTTCAGACCATGGCCCGGATCGGTCGCCCGGCGCGATGTCACATGCCAGAGGTTCGCGCCTGTCCCGACAAAGTTAGGATCAAACAAGACCGGCACCACAGGGTCCGCCGCGGTCGACCCGCCAAAGGAGCCGATATGGTCTTCGGCAATCCGGACAACTGAATTGACCGGCTCTAAACGCACCAGCGGATTGTTGATCAACTCCGATGGCAGCTGGCCGTTGGAGGTCACCGCCGCATAGTAGGTCGCCTGCGGCAACTGAACCGGGCCGATGAAGGGGTCCTTGGGCCCGACGCTGCCGCGCGTCAGATCGTCCAGGTCGGCACCCTCGAGAGGACCGGATCGGTCTTCGGCGATATTGGAATCGCGTCCGATCAGGACCAGGCGACCGGCGGAATCAAAGACGGACAACGTCGAATTGTAGCGGACCAGGGCGTCGGCATAATCGACATCAAACGTCGCCGACGCGTGCTGCTGCGACTGGGTCGAAATGCCCTCATACACCACGTCGAACTGAAAGAAATCCACGTCACCCGAGCCGCTGGTGGTTCCGGCCACGCTGAGCGCCGCACGGTCCGAGGCCAGCAGATTGCCGATATCTTGCGGCTGTTGGCCGGGCACGACGGGATTGGCAAAGAAGTTGTTGTTGCTGGCAAACGATCCGGCCAGTTCGTCTTCGGCCGCCTCGCCCAAAAATGGCGAGTGGCGAGGAAGACCGATCACTTCGGTGCCGTTGTTGGCATATCGAATATCCGCAAAGCGGACCGTCGAACCCGGAAATTCGTCGACCTCGCGCATGCGGATTTGGAACTGGTAAACCCCGGTCGTTAGTCCGTCGTTGCTCCGGACACGCAGGTGGTAGGTGCCGGTCGTGCCGGCGTTACCGGGCAGGGCAACCCGCATGCCGGCATCGCGCGGGTTGATCGAATAGAAGTCTTTCGGTAATCCCGACGTGTGCGTCGGATAGTAGGGCGTCGGCGACCGCTGCAACGGCGCGGCCACATTCGGCGGAAACTGATTGGAAACAAAATCCACCTCGGCGGACTCCGCGATCGTATCGTTGCTCCGCGCGATCACGTTGCCGTTGGAATCGAGCAATTCGATGATCGTGTCCAGCGTGTACGTCGTGCGATCGATATCGACCCAGACCTCGGTTCCAGCGACGCCGCCAAAGGAGAACACGTCGACGTCGTTGGGCTCGTTGATAAACCCTTGGATCTCGAAGCCCATGCGCAGGTTTTCGTCGCCACCCTGTTCGTTCGACGCCAGTGAACCCACCAGTTGCGAAGTGTCGATCGTCGCATTCATACCGGGAGCGGTCGCCTCGGGCGGCTCCAATTCCAGCACGATTTCCGCGTTGCGGTCGTTGCTGTTTTGGTCGAGCCGAATACTGCGCCAGTCGTTGGCACGCGCAATGGTGGCGATCCCATCATTATTCGTGTCCAATTGCGCGCTCGAGTCCGGCTGGTAACCGGCGCCAACCGAATCATCAAAGAGCGAGGTCAGCACGACGGGAAACCCTGGTTGGCCCAGGACGTGCAACGTGCCGCCGATCCGGTCTTCAATCTCATACGGCCGGCCGCTGGTGGTAAAGCCGGCACCGTCGTACGCGTTCTGGTTACTCGGATTACCGTTGCCGATCAGATTGAAGTCGTTATTGACGCGAGCCACCCCACGCAGCTTGACCACCAGACTCTCGGTCGCATTGCTCTCCAAGCGAAGGCCGTTGAACGTGTGATGCTCCGGGATCACGACCTCGTCAAAGGCGAAGGTACGCTGAACTCCTTCGGCATCGACGGTCCGGCTGTCGCGCTGGTCGAACTGGTTCGTCAGGACATGAACAATATCGGTATCGTCCCACACGCTTTGAGTCGTCAGGACTTCACCGCGCACGACCATGGCATTGAGAGCGTTGTTGGAAAGGCGATTGCCACGGACCAACGGCCCGCTGTTGTCCCCATACCGCGTGATCAAGTCGACATTGCCGCGTGAGCGACCGTAGTCGACCAGATTGTCGTGAATCAACGAGTTGGCGTTGATCGTAATGACCGGCATTTGCAAGCTGTCGGCCGTCTTGGACGGATCGTATTGCGTGTTGTTATCGCGGAAGACGTTGTCCACGATGATCGGCTGGGCACCGCGCACGAAGACCGTCGAGACGCGGTTGTACCCCCGCCCGAAGCGATCAATTGGCCCTTGGCCGCCAACGCCTTCGGCATTGTTCTCGATCACGCTATTGGTCAGGCGGAAATCGGCCTGGTGCACTTCCAGCACGTTGAAGCCGGTGAAGGTGCCTTCGATCTTGTTGATGCCGCCGCCGTAGGCAATGAACGAATTATCAATGCTGCCGCGGGAGAGCTGGCCAAAGGACAACCCGCCCCAGTCGCCTGGTGTGGGAGACGCTTCGCCAGAGACCTGATTGTCGTCGTTGTTCGTGTCGAATGTGCCGCCGGCACCGTACGAGTCATCCAGACGCGATGTGAAGACGACCTCCTGCCCCACATTGCCTTCGGCGATTAGCTGGCCGCCGAACTTGGTCTCAATCCGCGCCCCTTCAAGCTTCACAATCGTACCCGGGTCGACCGCCAAACGAGCTTGCGTCCGCGCCCGAATCACCCCGAATGCCGAGGGATCAAGCGTGCCGCCAACCGTCGAGCCATCGTCGGTGTAGCCGGTCGAGGTGGCGTCGAGCTCCGCGACTAACGTGTACGGGGCGATGCCGCCGATTGTGCTTCGGTAGAGACGTCGCGAAACAAACTCGCCATTGGCCGCCGGGAGATTACTGAGCACAAACCCGCCTTCGCTCCCGACGCCAAGATTGGCTGTCTCGGCAAAGGGGTCTGACGAAGCGCCTTCGTTCCCCTGGGCATCGACGAATACGATGCGGTAATTGTAGGTGCCGACCGCCAAGGAACCGCGATTCTGGGGAACGGCCGTCGCGTTCACGGCCGACGGTGGATCCCGCTTCAAGTCGTCTGCGAGCCGGGCCGGCGCCACGTTGTCAACGAACAACGTGTCCGACGCGTTCAACGTGGCAACCAGTTTGTAGACGCCGTCCGAATTCGCGTCCGTGCGATACAGCCGGCGGCTGACGAAGTCCCCCGTGACCGGTGGTAACTGATTCAATTGAATCGATCCAACCCCGGACCCCGCGGCGATGGCCACGTCCGTCGTCTTGGTCGACGGTCTTCCTTCAAAGCCATTGACATCAACAAACGTTACTTTGTAGCTGTAGACGCCAGCGGGAATGCTGCCGCCATTAATCTGGGAAAACGTGACTTGCTCGACAGCGGGACGCTCGAGGTCCAGCAGCGGATCACCTTGGCTACCTTGAATGATCAGGTTCTCGGACAGCACATGGACAATATCCGTGTCATCAAAGCGACTGGGAACCGTTAACGTGCGTGTGGATCCTCCAGCCGGCGTTTCGATGCGAATGAACAGCCCGTTGGTCGAGTTGCCAATCAGGGTGTTGGAGTCAATTTCCGGTCCGACGCGATCGTAATCCGATGTGAAGACGCCCGCAGCCTGGAAGCGAGGCGAATGGAAGTTGGTTTCCTCGAAACTGTCGGGTGACGCGGAGATCGCCGCGTCCGCACTGTCGGTAATGTGATTAAAGGAAATCGTCGGTCGCGTCTTCAGCAATTGGATCGGATGGACGACCTGCTGCACTCCATCAATGACCACGTTGCCACCACCACCGTAGCTGATCCGCGCGTGATTCACGTAGTTCAGGAAGATGCCTTCCTTCTCTAGATTGGGGCGCGATTCCGCATCATCCACATCAGACCGGAAGACGATGCCACCCCAATCACCACGGGCACCCGACGTGGTCGGAACGTGCCGATCGAGCCCGACATTTTCGTCCAGCCATGACGTGAAGTAGACCTCGCGATCGGGCGTGCCCAAGACCTGCAAGGCGCCGCCGCTACGATCAACGGTCAGCGACGAGCTTCCGACGCCGATCCGCGAACGGCGCATCTTGAAGATCGTACCGGGATCCACCATCACGGTGACCCCCTTGGGTACGTCCAATTCGCTGCCGTCTTCCAGAATCGCCGGCCCCCCGGAGGGGCCAAAACCGATCTCATAAGCAAAGTTGTCTTCCGGCGTGTCGATGTCTTCGTCCAACCCGCCATTGCTCACAATTCGCACGATGTCGTCAGGATGAGCCACCGAAAGGGCATTGGTCTGGCCCGCGCGGGCGATGTTATTGAACGGGGCCTGGATCGAACCGTCGGCATCCCGGCCGGCCGTCTTGTCAACAAAGATCGTCTTCCCTTCGATCTTCAGACCGACAAAGCCAAAGCTCTCAGTGACCTGGCGTTCGCCCGTCAACTTGATCCGACCAGGACCGTCGCTGGTGGCGCTCACACCAAAGCCCGCGTTATTGATGGCGGTGATCAGGCTCTGAGCCATCTGCTGGGGAGTCGTCGACGGCCCGAACGCGACCCGGATATTCCCCGGTACCGTCCGGGGAGGAGTGTCGTTGTCGAATTCGAAGCTTCGAACTTCGCCCCGACTGCTGGTGATGTTCAACACCTGACCGTCTTTGAACGACGTGCCGTTGGCCGTGATTTCCAGCACCCGATTCAGCGGCCGGGCCTGGAACCAGAAATTGTGGACGCCACCAGGCAACCCGTCGCCATTGCCATCCAGGGACGTCAGCTGACCATCCCGGTCACGGATGGTATGTTCGTCCTCGACCTGCGAACGAAAATTCAAGCGAAGGTCGTAGACGCCTTGGCTGGTGCCGCCGATGCCCGTGTTTTCGATTGTCGGGTCGTAATTGCTATTTCCACTGGCGCTGACACCGATGTAGTACACACCCGGCCCCAGGTCCATCTCGATCAGCGAATCGTTGCTGTAATAATCGTCGTTCTGCGAGATCAATTCGCGCGTGCCATTGGGGTTCTCGCGATAGAGACGAATGACCGTGTCCAACAGGCTGGAATTCGGCAAGCGTTCGGCGAAGGTCTCCGCCGTGAAATGTCCCTGGCGTCCCTCATCCAGATCGATGGTGAAACGATAGAGATCGATATCGATCCCATCGGGGCGATACAACTGCTGGCCGTGGATGATGTCAGCGTTGCCGGGGTAAATCGGTTCGGGATCGCCGACGTTGAAGTACGGCACCGTATCCCGCGTGATCGGATCGACCGGAGCCGTGAACAGCGCCATGACGTTGCTGGTCGGCAGGTCGTTGGCCAAATCAAGCCCCAGCATGGCGCCAATGCCGACC
>JAUIHJ010000323.1 GCA_030432015.1 bacterium | reverse complement strand
GGGCAACGCTGCCAAAGCCCTTCGGGAACGCCTCGTTTTTGTCGCTTGTTCATCGTGGGGGCCGCTACGGACTCTGGATTCGTGCTAGTGGTTTTCTTCATCAAACTCCCTGCCTCTGCCTACCGGTTCCCGCACCGTTGCAGGCACAAACGATTCACGATCTCGCCTACGCACCAACACTGGACGGTTTGACCTCGAACTGCTCCCAACCGCCGCACTGGCACTCAGCCTTCCAGAGGTCCCCCAACTCGCCATCGTTGAGTTGCGAACGAACCAAGCTCGCAAAGGGTTCCGGCACGACCACGGCGATCACGCCATCCTTGTGCTTCTTGGCGAGTTTGGCAAGCACGGTTTGACTGCGTTTTTGGGCCGACTCAAGCGTCTCGCCTTCGGGAGGGCAGACCGTCTCGGGATGTTCTTGCCATTGCCGGTAAACCTTGGGTTGCTTTTGCTTGACTTCGACAATCATTTTGCCGTGCCACAAGCCGTGATCCAGGTTCTTCAGACCAGGGAGCGTCTTGCCTTTGACGTCGAGTTGTTTGGCCAGCGCGGCGGTCGTTTCCTGGCACGCCTGGCAGGGCGACGTGTAGATCGCTTGAATGTGGTGATCGGCCAGTTCGTTGCTGGTCCGCGCAACCTGATCCTCGCCGCACTGATTCAATGGCACGTCGAGCGTTCCGGTGATGCGGCCCTCGTCGTCGAAGTTCGTCGAACCTGGACGAATTAGGATGATATTCAACATTGGCTTAATTTGCCCCGTCGCCACGGGCTGTCCGAGTGAGGAGGTTGACGGCTGACGCATACGAGTTGTGGCCAAAAATCGCTGATCCCACAACCATCAGTTGGGCACCGGCGTGAGAGCAATCCGCAATCGTCTGGGCATTGACCCCCCCGTCGACTTCCAGCAACGTCGACGGCGGCGCATGCTGGCGCAGGTATTGCAACTTTTCCAAGGCGATCGGCTGAAAACTTTGACCACCAAAGCCGGCGTTGACGCTCATCACCAGCACGAGATCGCAATCGTCCAGGAACGGCTCGACGGCAGAGACTGGCGTGGCCGGGTTGAGGGCCAATCCTGCCGCCGCCCCCAGGGCATGAATCTGATTCAGAACAGGCTGGGGATCGCTGACGGCCTCGACATGAAACGTAATCACGTCCGCGCCGGCATCGTAAAATTGTGGGATATACGGCTCTGGCTCTTCAATCATCAAGTGCACGTCCAACGGCAAGTCAGTCAGGCGACGTAACGCGGCCACAATCGGCATGCCATACGTCAGATTCGGCACGAAGCGGCCGTCCATCACGTCCAGATGCAGCGCCCGGACCCCAGCATCTTCCAGAAGGCCAACTTCGCGCTGCAGATTGCCGAAATCGCATTGCAAGAGCGACGGCAGGATGACCGGTGCGGTGTCACGTAACGTGGATAGATGTTTGCGTCGAGGCATCGTTGGGACGCGAAGAGAAGTAGGAAATGGCAGAAGATGACTGCGGCAGAATTTTGAGGTGGCCGACCACCGAGCAACGTTGTTTGGCTGCGTCGAAGAATCCAATGATGGTTTGGTGGCCGAACCGCGAGCGTGAAGAAGGACTCGCAACCCTTTCGATTGTACCAGCCGCCCATGACGGCGTCAGCACGAGCCGTGGTACACTGCGCCAAACAGGGCATCCTGGTCGATTCTCGAGATGGTGCGGGGGGCAGTCCGTTTCGCGTCGCAACTTCTTACCAGCTAAAAGCTTTTGTCGAATTCCTGGCTTTCTGGAAGTTCGGTGATGTCTTCCAATCCCATAATCTTCAGAAAACGTTTGGTCGTGTAATATTTGGGCCGCCGTGGCTTTTCGTCGGGTCGTTCGATGCGGAGGAGTTGCCGCCGCACCAGTTGGGACAGGAGGGCCCCGGCCGGCTTGCCGCGGGTCTCGTCGATTTCCTCGCGGGTCATCGGCTGTCCATAGGCGATCACAGCCAGAATGTCGATCGCGGCTTGGGAGAGTCGTGCTTCACGGACATTCCCGTAAAACCGGTCACGGAGACCCGCGTATTCGTCGCGAATCGCCAGTAAGTAGCCGGCACCGTTGGAGACAACTTCGTAAGGAGCATCGACTTCGCAGTACTCGTCATTCAATTTGACGACCATGGCATCCACTTCACGCGGGCTGACGCCTCGCATGAGGGCGGCGATTCGTTTTGCCGTCAGCGGCGAATTTTCCGCATTGCCGACGAACAGTACCGCCTCGAGGATGCCGAGCGGTGAGACGACTTCCTCGACCTTGGCAGCCTGGGGTTCATCACGTTCGGCGGTGGGATCGTCGGGACTGGTCTCCGGCTGATCCGCAGGGAGCGGATTAGCCGCCGCCGCCGACGTCGCTCCGCCACCGGTAAGCCCGGCGTAGGCCGCCGCCAAGGCATCCAGCGTCGTCTCCTCATCCGCGTCGTCCTCGACATCGGACGCCACATCGAGGTGATTGTCGTCGTCGACGACCGGATCAGCGTCGTGATCGTCAGCAAGTTCGTGTTGGCGTGGCTGGTCGACCATGTGCGCACTATAGGACGACAGATTCACCGCAGGCAAGAGCGATCTACCAGCGTTTGGCGACTTCGGCCTTCATAAATGCCAGCCCGTCGCTCGCTAGTTGCTCTTCACTCTCATACATGCGACGCCAAATCTTGGTGGCGGCGGCCAATTCAGGCAGCGCTAAGCCAAACGCCTCGATCATCATCCAGCCGTCGTAGCCGACCTCTTTCAAGGTGTCAAAATTCTCTGCCCAGCGCACATTCCCCTGCCCCGGCGTGCTCCGATCATTTTCCGAAATATGCACGTGGCACAAGACGTCGGCACACGAGCGGATTGCTTCCGGGATGTTCTTTTCTTCGATGTTGCAGTGGAAGGTGTCGTACATCACTCGGCAATTGGCGTGATCAACATCCTTGGCAAAGCGGGCGGCGTCCGCATGAGTGTTCAGCAGGTATGTTTCGAATCGATTCAGGCATTCGACGCCCAGCGTGACGCCCACGCTTCCGGCGTGCTCCGCGACCTGACGCATGCTCTCGACCCCCCATTTCCACTCGTCGTCCGTCGGACCTTGGCCGCTGAACGTGCCCAGAGCCGAGTGATACGGTCCGACCAGGTGAGTTGCTCCGGCGGCCGCACAGCAGTCGAGTGTTCGTTTGGTTGCTTCGACACCTTTGGCTCGAATCGCCGCGTCGGGGCTGATCGGATTATCTTCGTCGGTACGGACGGTCACCGCGGTTCGTTCCAACCCCAAGTCCGCCAGTCGTTTTCCCCAGGCGGCATAATCCAGGTCAAGGTTGAAGATCGGGATTTCGACTCCGTCGTACCCCATCGCCTTGAGCGACTCGAGCGTGCCCGTCAGATCGTCGTTTAACTCGCCCGACCACAACAACAGGTTCATACCAAATTTCATCGACGTCGCTCCTAGGGTTCGTTGGTTGCGAGTGCTGCGCGTGTGACTCGTACGCGCAGATCGTTGTCGCTGTTGATTCTTTGTCGCTGTTGAATTTATGTGGCGATTTCACCCGCCAGCAGTTCGTCCTGCCGTTGCCGAACCAGCTTCCGCGCCTCCGGAAAAAACGCAGCCACACGCGGGGGTAAGGGAGCCAGGCGGACGCGTCGCATGACATTGTTCAGGCGAAACAGCAGTTTGTCATCCTGGCCGTAGTCGTACAAGAACCGCGCGCTGGAAAACCGCGGAATGAACATCGAGAGCATTCCGGTCTGCGAGGTGATCATCAGGTTAACCGTGGCCGAGATCTCTTCGGGTGAAACGGAGTCGATGGCGGCGTAGTAGGCATCCAGTTGCTGCGGTCGCTGTTCGATCAAGACCGCATCCAGCAGGAGTTCCACCAGGATATGGCCGAGAAAGCTGGGACGAAAACCGGGATCCGGCGTCAAGATCTCACGCAACGCCACCGTAAATCGCAGATTCAGTTGCGCAAAAGCCTGCGTTTGATGGAACCAGTGATCGTCCCGATGATGTTGCACGATACCGCTGGCCAGGGCCGCGATCTTGGGGTCTGCGTGATCCATGAAGGGCGCTGCGAGGCGTTGCCGCGCGCGCGCCCGCCGGTTCACCACGCTCAGCCAATCCGGGACCGCCGTTCCAATCAAGAAATACGGATCCGACAGGAAGCGGCGGCCGTGCGCGAAATAGTTCATGAGCAAGCTGCGGCGTTCAGACGTTTGTCCATTGCAGACTCTTGGCACTCGCCAGCACGGCGTCACAGACGCGTTGCGTTTCGAGTGCATCGCGGAACGTGGGTCCCGCCGGCTGGTCGGTCCCCAGGCTTTCCAGGAAGTCCTTGACCTGATGCACAAAACTGTGCTCGTAGCCAATCTGGAGACCTGGCACCCACCAGTTACCCATATACGGATGGTCGCCGTCGCTGACATGAATTGACCGCCAGCCGCGCATGTCGCCCTCCAACCGATGGTCGAAGTATTCGAGCCGATGCAGGTCGTGCAAATCCCACTTGATGGACGCGTGTTCGCCGTTGATTTCGAAGGTGTAAAGCGCCTTGTGCCCACGTGCGTAGCGGGTGGATTCGAACAGTCCCAGCGACCCGTTCTCGAATCGGCACATAAAGGTGCACGCGTCGTCGATGCTGACCTTCTGCACTTTACCGGTTAGGTTATGCATCCGCTCCTTGACGAAGGTCTCGGTCATCGCGGTGACATTTTCGATGCTGCCATTGAGCCATAGCGCCGTGTCGATGCAGTGAGCCAACAGGTCACCGGTCACACCACTACCGGCGGCGGCCGCATCCAATCGCCACAGGGCGGCGCCGCCCTGCGGCAGGTTGTCGTCAATCGTCCAATCCTGGAGGAAATTGGCGCGGTAGTGAAAGATCCGGCCCAGGTTTCCCGAAGCGATAATATTCTTGGCCAGGGTCACCGCAGGCACGCGGCGATAGTTGTACCAGACGATGTTATCCACACCGGCTTTCTCGACGGCCTGGCACATTTCCTCACCTTCGGCCGCATTCATCGCCAGAGGTTTTTCGCAGAGGATAATCTTGCCAGCCTCGGCACACGCGATCGCAATCTCCTTGTGCAAGTTGTTGGGAGTGCAAATATCGACCGCATCAATGTCATCGCGGGCGATCAGCTTCCGCCAATCGACCTCAATCGACTCGTATCCCCAGTTGTCCGCGAAGGCCTTGACCTTTTCGGCATCTCGCCCACAGGCCGCTTTGAGCACCGGCCGATAGGGGACGTCAAAGAAGTCGTTCACACGTTTGTAGCCATTGGTATGGGCTCGACCCATGAAGCCATAGCCGATCATGCCGATATTCAGTGGTTGTGTCATGAGTTGGTCTTTCAACTTGTAGGAGAGAGTAATGCTGTGCGTGAAGTTGATACGTGAGGCGGCGCCACCGCGTTAGGTCCCACGACGCGGTGCTTTGCCATGGAAGCGAGGCTGGCGATTAACGGGCCAGGAAATCAGCATGCCTTCCGGCGAGCTACCTGTGCTGGCAATTCGCGAACCTGCCTAGGCCTTGTTCCAGCCGTGGGCATCACGAACCTTGATCATCGCGTCCAAGATGGTATTCCAAGTGCTCGGCGTTTCCAGCAGCGCATTGGGAAACATGCAACCGTCCCAACAGATGTGTTCAATGCCGCGCGCCGGGGCGTCTTTGAGCCAGTATCCCGCGCATTTCACGATATCCAACTTGCCGTTGGGATCGTCGGCGGGACAATGCTTACCGGTCTTGTCGTGAGCGCCGGCGCCATGCACCTGGCCATCGTTCTGGGCAATGTGGAAGTCGATGGTCCAGGGCCGCAGCTTGTCGACCATCTTCTCGTACGCCGTGTAGAATTCGTCTTCGGTGTAACCTTCGTGCAACAAGGCGTGTTCGGGCGCGTTGTAGCCCATCAGGTAGAGATAGGTGTGCGCCATATCGGCTTGAAAGCCCAGCGTCTCAGGCATGCCGACCTCTTCGAGCAGGTCCAGCATATCTTTCCAACTGTGCATGCCGGCCCAGCAAATCTCGCCTTCGGCTGCCAATCGTTCCCCGTGCTCGGCCGCGATCTTGGCAGCTTCGCGAAACGTCTCGGCAATCCGGGTCGTATTGGCCTTGGCATCGTCGCGCCATTTCTCGACGCCGAATTCTGCCGAATCGATGCGGATGACACCGTATTTGCGTACGCCATGCTCGTTAAAAATGCGAGCAACACGGCAGGCCATCTTGACCGCCGCGAGGAACTTTTCGCGGGCCGCATCGTCACCCATCGCTGAATCACCAATGGTGCCAGGCCAGACCGGTGCGACCAACGATCCCACACTGAACCCCTTACTGGCAATCATGTCCGCAATGCCGCGGAGTTCGTCGTCACTCGCCTCAGGATCGGTGTGCGGCAAGAACAGGAAATAGTCAATCCCGTCAAACTTCTGACCGTCGACTTCCGCGGCCGCCGTCAAATCAAGCATATGTTCCAAACTGATGGGCGGCTCTTGCCCCTCATCGGATCCCTTGCCAACCAGACCGGGCCACATGGCATTGTGAAGTTTGGGAAAGGAGTTACTCATAGCGATCCTCGTAACCTGGTCGTTGGGTAAGAAATCTTGAAGTGGCTGGCAGTAAACTCTGCTTCGGGCGGCGGGCGACGTCGCTTCCGGTGGCAGGAACGTGGCGAAAAATCGCGCGATTAGCCCTGCTTGTAGTCGCCTACATTCGGCACGTCAGCGAATGTGTTCGGACCGAAGTAGCGCAAGCCTTCCAGCGGTTCACTGCCGGTGTTCTCAAATTCGACGCCGGCGGTCGCCGCTTCATGGCTGATGAAAACTTCGTCTTCCGTTTCTGCGCCGAAACGAATCATGGCGGGCGTCTGCAGGCTCAGTTGGCCCATCCGTCCTTTGCCCTGGACGGTAATCCAACCGCTGGCACCGCCATCCTTGATTGTGCACTTCGCACCGGGCTGCAAAGTCAAACGCCGCGCGCTGAACAGCTGCTCGCCATCAACGCGACCATAAACAATCCAATCGTCAACCCAACCGTCGCCGGAGTCCGCCGTGATGGGCTCAAGGTAGTTATGGTCCTTGAAATCAGGATCGACATTCTTCTCCCAATCCAATTGGCCAACGATGAAATCCAAATCCTGGTGCTTTTCCGCGGGCATGTCTTTGACGAGCAGGGACCAGGGAACTTCGCGACCTTCGACCAGCGATTGGTACATGCCAAATACATCGCTGCCCCACTGGGGCTCGTAGGTGCACAGCGAACCGGGAGCATGCAACACGCCCGGCGGGATCAGCCAGCCGGTCCCCCGCTTCAGCCGGTACGCCTTGGAAAGATCGAGGATCCCGTTGTCGCCCTTGCGCCAATCTTCCAGGCACTTGCGGACCTGGGCCTTCGTCGTGCCAGGCTCGAGCCCCATGAACGTGTACGGAAAATTGTTGTCGCAGTTGTTGTATTGCGGCGCGAAGTAGTAGCTTTCCGGTTTACCTTCTTGACCCACCAGTTTCGCATCCGCAAAACTCTGGTGCATATGATGCGGAATCGGCCCCATGTTGTCGAAGAATTTCGAATAGACGGGCCAGCGCTGGTACTTGTCCCAAAGCGTCTTGCCGATCAGACGTGTGCCCGCTTCGGCAACCGCATCCTTCAACATAAAATGCTGTCCCTCGAACAAGCAAAAGCTCTGCCCCTCGTGCCAGACGCGGCCTTCGTTGGCGGCATCGGTCGTGCTGGAAAACCAACGCTCGTCGATCCCACCACGCTCGGCACCGTACGCATAGTAATCTCCCGGCGCCAGTTTGATCCGTTTGCCAGGATGCAGAAAGCTGCGGGGAACCCACGTTGGCGACAGTCGCAAGAGTCCTTGCCCTGCATCCAAGGCACGGTCGAGGATCTTGGCTACATTGTCGCTCTTGACGATATCTTCCATCATGGTCGCGGTTCTCGTTTGATCTAGTTTTTACGAAACAGGCATGACGGTCAGCCGGCACCAAGCACAACCGACGACCGTTCCCGGCAACACCCAAGTAGACTGCCCAAACAGGGGGCGTCGCGACGGTATTGGCGAAATCGCATTGTTAACACGTTCGGCGTCAATTCGCAAGTAATCCAACGCGCCGTGCGACGGTATGTCGCATTTAGAATCTGGGCAAACGCGACTCGCGTCGCGACATGCGGCGAACCGTCGGTGATTGGAACCAATCGGTCCAACCTGCGACGCGAGCTACCATGAGAACGGAAGCGCGGAGCCCGCTGATGAAAAAATGTAACTGGCTCTGCTTTGCCGAAGGTATTCCCGGATTATTCGGATTTCCGCCCCCCTCCTGCAATCCCGCCGCTGTCTCCCTTCGTGGCACGCTGGAATTACGCATCACAGCCGTTTATCTTCTATCGTGGTCGCTTGGTGACCGGCGATCGTGTGGGCTTAGTGTTCCGCTGCGAGTCGGCTGCAACGTTCGCCGCGGCGCATTCGCTTCTCCGCCACGATTTCGATGCCACGAAGAGCGCCACGCGAATTGACTCAACAAACCAGAAACAACGCGAAAACCAGCGAGACCGACACGATGGCAACCAAGACCTGGAAACTGGTAGATCAGCACGGCGATGACTGCTCAAACACCTTGGGCCGGCCGCTTGCGCTGGGGCAACAGGAACTCTCGGTAACCCCGCGCCTGTTGCACGGTGGACTTCGCGACGGTGTGCATGTCCTCGACGTGACCAATGGCGACTTTGGCTTTTCGATCCTGCCCACACGCGGCATGGGCATTTGGCGAGCAAAATACAAAACGGAATCGATTGGCTGGCAATCGCCCGTCAATGGGCCAGTCCATCCGAAATTTGTCGACCTGGGCGAACCAGGAGGACTAGGATGGCTCGAT
>JAUIHJ010000322.1 GCA_030432015.1 bacterium | reverse complement strand
CCGCAAGCGAACCGCCGGCGACAGCAGCGCCGGCGGCGGACGGCACCGCGGTCTCCGCAGCGAACATGGCTCCAGCCGAAAACCCGCCCATCCAAGCCGTCGCGAAATCCGCTCCGGCCAAGGCGGGCAATCCCGTCCCTGCGACGACAGGAGATTCCCAGGTGCGGCAGGTGGCTTACCAGACGACTCGTACCGCGGCGACCAGCACGCGGACAGCCAGCGTCGCCGCTCACGGTCATGCAGACCATGCACATCCGGTTAGCCACGCGGCTGGCGGCGGCATGCACGTCCAAGATGACGGATTCATCGTTCCCGAAGGGGTCTTTCAGAAAGATGGCATCTTTCAAAAGGGTGGCATGGTACAGAAGGGTGGTAGCGGTGACTGCGGCACCTGCAATGGCGGCGGCTGCCTACAATGCTGCCTGCCCTGCATTCCCCTTTCGCTGGACAACGTTGAGTTCTTTGCAGGCACGCAGGGGTTTTCCGGGCCCGCCAATCGCGGTGGCACCGGGAGCTTTGGTTTTCACGAAGGCTTCAACATTGGGATGGCCCTCCCTTGCTCGAATGAATGCATCGGCGTGCAGTTTGGTTTGCGTGCCACGCAGGACAACCTCTCCGGTGCGGGCTTTCCAGCGGATGGCGCGGGGAACAGCTTGTTCACGGACTCGACACGGACGCAGACCTTCATGACGCTAGGACTCTTTCGGCGCGTTGACTGGGGCATGCAAGGCGGGATCGCCGTCGACTATCTGGCGGACAACTGGTACGCAGATGTGCAGATCTCCCAATTACGCGGCGAGGCGAGTTGGGTCTTTCCCTGCACTCACGAGTTGGGCTTCATGTTCTCGACCGCAGCGGATGAAGATCAGCAAGTTTCGACGTTCAGCGGTGGTGGACCGTTGACTGAAATCTGGGAAGCCACCAACCAATACGCGTTCTTTTACCGACATCGTCCTGGCATCGTCGAGGGGGCGGACGCCCACATCTTTGCCGGTTGGTCGTGCGACAATGACGGCATCATTGGTGCCGATATGCGACTACCACTCAGCGACAGCCTGGCGTTGGAATTGGGAGCCAGCTATCTGGTTCCCGATCAGCCGACCACCGGTGCTCCCGGTGGAGCCCATGAGGAGGAATCCTGGAACCTGGCCATGTCGCTCGTCTGGTATCCCGGCTGCCGTTCCGCGTTCGGTGGCGATTACTTCCGCCCCTTGTTGAACGTGGCTGACAATGGTTCCTTCCGCGTGAACCGTCGCTAAGCGGAGTAGCGCTACGAGCGAGGTGGCTTGGTCGTTACTACCTTGAGTTGAGGATCCATTCTCCACGCGGCGGCCTCTTCGCCATCGAGTCGTAGCGTCAGGCACTTCGCACTCCCTCCGGCTTTGACAAATTCGCCCAGGGGAGTGGCAATCGGGATGAAGCCGTGGTCGCGTAACGTGTGGTGAAAACGCGGGCAACCTACGTTGGTTACCACGACTTGACCGACAACCACTGCATTGCAAGCGAACGCCTGCGCTTCGTCGCGGGAGACTTCGATAAGCGTTTCGATGCCAGCCTTCAGGACTTGCTGACCGTAGTGGTCAAACGCCCCTGGATAATACGCGGCAACGCCCGGTGCCAAGGGGCAGAAACAGGTATCCAGGTGATAGAAAGACGGGTCGACAAGTTCCATCGCCAGGACGCTTTGACCCACCAACTCCGCCACTTTCTGGTGGCTCGTCATATCGCTCCGCGAGCGGTAGCCCGCGAACAGTGTTTCCCCGCAAAACAACGCGTCGCCGGCCCCTTCAAAGTACATTTCCGGAGCCAGGTCAAAAACCGTGAAGCCGTGCTGCGCGAACCACCGTGAATTCTCGGCATGCTCACCCTGCCGTTGCGGGTGACGAAAACGGGAGAGCACCACCATGTCACCATAGACCAGACCGGCGTTAGCCGTGAAGACCATGTCCGGGAGCCCCTGAACCGGAGATTGCAACGAGACCCGGGCGCCACGTTCGGTCACGATGCGGTGCAGTGATTCCCACTGCTGTTTGGCCAGATCATGGTCAACCTGGCGGGCGCGGCTCATCCAAGGATTGATTTCGTATTCGATGCCGTAGTATTGCGGCGGACACATCAGCAGGTGTGGTTGACCGTTCATATGTTTCCCCTGGGTTCACCCAATCGTCTCTTGCAGATCGGCCACCAGCCCCCGCAGTAATGGTTCGACATCGGTCACCAAACCGACGGTTTGAAAAGACCCGCGATCGCTCAGCTTGATCACAGTCGAGGGATTAATATCGACGCAGACGACGCCGACGGACGCCGGGAGCAGGTTGCCGACAGCGATCGAATGAAGTGTTGTGGCGATCATTAAACAGAATGAGACATTCTGGATCCGCCGCCGCATCTCGCGTTGCGCCTCAAGTGCGTCGGTGATCACCTCCGGCAACGGGCCGTCGTCACGAATGCTGCCCGCCAGCAGGAAATCGACGTTGTGTTGCACGCAGTCGTACATGATCCCCCGGGTCAATTCTCCTTGGGCAATTGCCCGTCGAATGCCACCGAGTCGTCGAATCCGATTGATCGCGCGAAGATGATGCTCGTGGCCGGCTTCCACAATGTTGCCACTCTCCAGCTTGACGCCCAAACTGGTGCCGAACAGCGCCTGTTCGATATCGTGCGTCGCTAAGGCGTTGCCCACAAAGAGATGCTGCACGTACCCTCCACGGATCAGTTTGCAAAGATGTTCGCCACTGCCGGTGTGAACCACCGCCGGGCCTGCGACCACCAGAATCTCTTGCTGACTGCGATGGCAGCGGGCCAGTTCCCGAGCGACCTGGGCCGTGGCGATGCCCTTTGGCTTTTCTGTGGAAACCTGGCTGTTCATAAACTCGAAACCGCGCGCTTGTGCATGCCGCCCCGCGGGATGCACGCGAACTCCCGCGTGACCGACGACGAACGACTGCCCGCTGCGAACGTCGCTCATCGGCACGCATGTCGCTATCCCCTGCGGCACGTCAACCGCCACGCCGCAATCCATCTCCTGCCGGTCAACCTCGATCCAGTGACCATTCAATCGCACCTCGGTCCGCTGATTGGTGGTGCTGTAAAAACCTTCCGGAAACGCGCCGTCACAGTCGGCCAGGACGACGTGACAATCGTGGCCCGCGACCGAGGCGGCACCGTGGTCGCCAATCGTGGCCAGGATCCTGTCGAGCGTTTCCTGGCTGGCGGCGGAAACCTCGATGGAGGCGTAGCTGGGGTCCTTACGGGTCTGGCCGATGTTAACCTGGACAATTCGAAAGCTGCCCCCTCCACTGGTGATGCAATCCAGGATTTTGGGGAGGATCAGGCTATCCATGATATGGCCTTGGATTTCGACCGTTTCGTGGAACTCGCCGGGGATGCCAGCCTGCTGGAGATTCATGAATTGCTCCTTCGTTTCGACGGGTTAGCGACGATCCTGAAGCGGGGCAGGCACACGGGGTGCCCAATCTCGCATCGCCGCTTCCCCTTACATTCTTGCGTTGTCGGTGGTCCGGGGAAACGGGCAAATCGTCGAAACGTCTGTTTTCCCACGGGCTTTGCCATAACCTCAGAGCCTCAAACGACTTCCCAGGCATGAGGGGAACGGGTATACTCGACGCTTCACATCCCCCCACACAACCTCGCATCGCGAACCAGCGCGGGCGCCTCCCGCGTTGCCGCAGAACGGGCGACCTCAAGCCGATGACCGACCCTCAGAAGAAGACGAGTTGGAACGACCTTGCCGAACAGATCGGGGCTGCAGTTCCATCGGAAACCACTCCGCCTCCAGCCGCACCGGAAAAGCCGGTCGAAGCGGCGACCCCGCCACCGCCGCCCAAACGCGAGCCGGCGGCGGCCAAGAAGACCGGCTGGGGCGCCATCGCCAGCCTGCTGGGAATTGATTCCGGGCCTCGTGCCGAATCGCCCGTCGCCGAAGCACCCCGGGCAGCGGCACCTGCGGCCCCGGAACCGCCGGCCCCGGAACTCCCGGCCGAAGCGTTCGGGCAGCCCGCCGCGAGCACGCCGGAACCAGTTGCCAAACCTGAGCCATCGGCTCCCGAAACAGCCACGCGACCAGCCGAAGCGGTTCACCCACCCGCCGCGGATACCGGGTCGGAGTCCACGTGGGGCAAGCTGCCGGAATCGCCGGCTGCTGGTTTATCGGATGCTGGCTCGGACGACGCCGAGGTCGCCCCGTCACCGGCATCATCTGGCGAGAGTTCCGCGAATGCAGACCAGGAGCCATCGAGTCGTTCCCGTGGGTCGTCACGTGGCCGCCGACGGCGCGGTGGGCGTCGTCCGGCAGATGAGTCGCGTAACGATGGTGCGCGGTCCGAGGAACCGGCCGCGGTCAGTTCGTCCTCGCCGCTTGACCCTTCCCGAACCGATTTTTCTGACGAAGAAGATCCTCTCTTGCTGCAGCACGACACGTTTGTCGACGAAGTCGATGTTGCTTACGACGACGAGTCGGATGCGATCGACAATGCCGAAAGCGCTTCGAAGGCAGAGTCCGGTGAAGAACGTCCCAAGCGTCGCCGCCGACGTGGCCGCCGACGCGGCCGTCGCGACAAAACGACGACCGAGGAAACGGCAGGTAGCGAAGCGTCCGCCACCGACGAGTCCGCCGAGATCACCGATGTCGCCCCGGAAACCGTCGTTTCCGCGACGAGCGATGTGGATGATGCATTGGACACCACGGAAAAGCAACCGACCGATGGGGACAAGCCGGAAGCCGAGGGAGGTGCACCGCGGAGGCGCCGACGAGGTCGCCGACGACGCGGCGGCAAGCGAGACGACGCCAGTGCCGAGAATACAACGGAAACCCAAGCAACGCCCCCGCCGAAGGAAGAGACCAAGGTCAGTGCGCCGTCGCAAAACGAACTGTACGACGATGATGACGATGATGACGACATCAGCCTCCACGACATCGACGGAGACGAATCGCCCAGCGAAACCGAATCGAGGCATCGTAAGATCCCCACGTGGTCGGACGCGATCGGGGGCATCGTTGACAGCAACTTAGCCTCGCGATCAAAGAACCCCAATCCGCCGCGTCGTGGCCGTGGGGGACGTGGGCGCGGACGCCAGGGAGACCGCTCGTCGTCGTAGCGCGAAGCCTTGGCTCGGCCGCGAGTTCGTCTGCATCGCGCGAGTTGGCTGCTGGCATATTGCCGCTCTCGCAACGGTTGTCGCCACTCGCGACGAAATTGCGCGCCGCCGCAGCCGGTTCTTGCGGTCGCTCGACAACAGGTCGCCATCGGTCTTCGCTGACCTGGAACGCGATCGTCGTCTGCTTCCATCCAAGCCGGCAATTCGACGGCTGGTAATGCCAACGCCGGCTATTTGATCGCGATGGTCTGTTGCAGGGGACGCAGGACGTGATCGATGACGTATTCGCCGATCAAGTTGTCACAGACTTCCACCAGTCGGTCCATCGCACTGACGTATGATTCGCCCGGTTCCAGGCTGCCGTAGCGTCTGGCGGTCAGATAGACACTCAGCTGTTCCTCAGGAAACTCGCCCGTCCGCACGTGGTAGGCGGTGGTGCGTGTCTCGATGCTCAACCGACATTGCGTACGGCAATCGTCATCCAGGGCCAGTTGAATGGAAGGCTCGTTGCAAATAACGGTCGCACCCGGGATGTCGGTCATCCGATCAAACGCCGGTGTCAGGCCCAATGCCTCGACCAGCAACTGGTTGTGATTTCCACGGTAGGTAAAGTCATACCCGTACATCACGTTGAGGGATTCGCAATCAATCGGGCTGACGGTCAGCGCGTAGGGTGCAACTTCCAGGACCATCCGATGCTGTTCGAGTGCATCTTCAACGGAGGTCGGATTGACGAAACCGGAACAGACCCGTCGGTTTTCGACGGTTGCCCAGCGATAGCTGCCACGGTCTTTGTCCTCCTCCAGGACGAACTCACCGCGATCGCGATTGTAAAAATTGCGCATCGACGGGTAGCGTTTCTGAATCTGCTCGAAGAAATGCAGGACCGTCTCGCGATTTTGGGGCAGGTCCATTTCGGTGTTGAGATTGACGTTTAGGTAATAATCATCGCTCAACGAGCCGTAGTGATTCATGAGGAGCTCCTCAATAGAAGTGACAGCCGAATCCAATCGCGGATTGGGGATCATTGATTGGAATCATGCCGCATTCAGTATAAAATGCCCTCGCGCCGACTGTCAAAACTGCAGTGTCCCGAGAAATCGCAATTTTCCCGCGAAAAACAGCGTGTTTTGACGGCCAGGCTTGGCGGTGACGGGGCGCATCGTCCAGCGATGAAAGGCATTCCGTTCGCCCAGAATTCATGCGCATGCGACAGGTCAACGCGACTCATCTCTAAAATCTTATCCGGAAACGACCACCAAGGCCAGGACGCTTGAACCCGTGCAAAGTTGCGTATTCTCCACCGAGCTTGGCTGGTCCGCCGCAATCTGGACCGACGCCGGACTGAGCGAGTTGAAATTCGGGTATCCGAGTCCTGCAGCGGCACTGGCGGGTCTGACCGAACCAGCGAATCCCACCGCACCGTCCCCCCCCGCCACACGCCTCATCGAGCGTTTGCAGAGATTCGCCCAGGGACGGGGCAACGATGATTTTCTCGATATCGAGTTGGACACGTCTCAGCTCACGCCTTTTGGCCGCGACGTGACGACCTGCTGCCGAGAGATTGCTCAAGGCGAGACGTTGACCTACGGCGGGTTGGCAGCAACGGCCGGCTACCCCGGTGCCGCGCGCGCGGTGGGAAGCGTGATGCGCCGTAATCGCTGGCCGCTGATCGTCCCCTGCCACCGTGTGGTCGCCGCAGGCGGCAATCTGGGCGGATTCTCCGCTCCCAACGGCCTCGACATGAAACGCCGACTGCTCCGCCTCGAAGGATCAGAACGGGTTACCATGTGATCGCGAGGCCACCGGTTGGCGCGCCACGTCGCGCGCAAGATCCGCCTCGATACCGCACAGCAGTTCGGCAAGTGTGGCGAATTCCGGCCGTACGCCGTACTCGATTCGCGACCACGCGGTTGATACGATTGGCGAGGTGGCGCGATGCCTCGGTCGCGGCGCGAATGAACCACTGAAGATGGAACTGGATGAGATCCGAGTTGAGCCCGCGTCGTTGAGCGCGTAATCGCAATGTTTCGCCGAACCCGTTGGTTGGAGGGCCGAGCTATTCGTTGCGGGGGCTTCGTGAACGCTGGCCTTCGCGCGACGGATTGTTGGTCGCACGGTTTCCGCGATTGCCGCCGCCGTTGAAACTGCGAAAACGTTCGGCCAGTTCTTTCAACTCCTGTGAATCGATGAAGCCATCGTTGTTTGCATCCATTCTCGACCATCGCTGCAACATCTGCGGGGGAAGTTCTGATTTAGAGATCTTGCCATCGCCGTTGGCATCCATCCGCGCCAGCATCTCGGCCGGATTGGGCCGCCCGCCATTGATTGTTCGACCAAACGGGCCTGGTCGCCCGCGAAATCCGCCACCCGGGCGACCGCCTGGTTCCCCATCTGGCCGAGATGGCTCGCTGACAAGTTCGTCTGGAGTTAACTTCCCGTCGCGGTTCGTGTCGAGTTTGAGCAGCGACGCGGCGACATGTGCGAGTTCTTCCGTTGAGAGAATCCCGTCGCCGTCTGTGTCGACTGCCTCCAGGAGCAGATCGCCGCTGGCACGCAGTTGGCCCGGCCGGCTCGCTGCGTCACGTCCCGAGCGCGCAGCAAATTCGCCTGGCGGTCGGCCGCCGCTGCGACGGGAACCGCCATCGCGATCTCGCTCGAGCGTCACCAGGTAATGCTGCGTCACAGGTTTGCAAAACGTTTCGGCATCATCACACGCGAAGTAATTGACGGCCAATCGAATGGGTTCGAGCGACGTTCCGGAAATCTCCAGCAGAAACTCGCGTGGATCGGCGTCAGCCTTGGCTTCAACGTCGGGGCCGCGGCCTTGCAGCGGAGTGATTTCGACTCCCTCGGGCGGCTCGATTTCATAAGCGATCGGCGCGACCTGGTTGTTCCAGTGAACTTGGTACAGCGGATCGAGGAAGAATCCGAGGTACAACTTCCCCGCACCTGTCTGGAAATATTGCGGGTCAACCTCCGCACGGAGTTTTACGTACAGCGGTAGGGCGTCTACTCCATTGTCCAAAAGCGGCAGCAGGGAAAGCACCGCATCCGTTGACGGCTGCACTTTGAGCGATGTCATGCGACCTGGAAGTTTCAGCCGCGGGACAAGGCCTTTCGGCGCTGTTTGTGGTGGCTCCAGCCGCTTCATTCCAATGTCCGCGATTGTCGTGGGGTTTTCGACCCTGCCGACGAGTGATTCCAGATCGGACCTCAGTTCGGCAGGATTACTCCAGCGACGCACCTTGATGAACTTGCCGTCAGGGCCGACGAGGAACTCTGAATTCGGGGCGTCCCCCAGGATATGTTTGGCATCGTTGGCCATCGTGTCGCACAGCCAGTTGAAACGCGAACCAAGCTTCTTTCTGGCGTCGGCGACATGCATCAGCCGTTCTTGAAGTGTAAACGGAGTGACGTAGCCGTTGTTTTCTGGATGCGCGAGCGATTTATAGATGTAGTAGAACTTAACGCCCATAGCGGAGAAATCGCGTTCCACTGTCTCCAAACTGGGGACATTTCGGAGGAACGGCGGTCACGTTAAGCAGCCGAAGACCAGGACCGAATATTGGCCGCGCAGGCTGGTTGTGGAAAAGTCCCGACCCTGATCGTCATGCAGGGTAATCTCCGGCAGCAATGAACCAACTTCCGGAAGATTCGAACCTGCACCGCGCGCCGAGCCACTACGGTCACCTTGAATGCCCGCCGGTTGCGCCAATGCGCTACCGGCCAACAGT
>JAUIHJ010000321.1 GCA_030432015.1 bacterium | reverse complement strand
CCAAGCGTCCGCGGCGAGACTCGCGAAGACCAGTGACCAACCTGCTCCTCATCCCGACACCGCGCGAATTGGCGATTTTGCGGCCCCTGCTGGACGCGTCCACGTGGCGCGGCAACTGGTCCATTGAACTGTGCGGTTTTGGCCCGATTGCCGCCGCGGCACGAACGTCGCATTTGATCGCTCAACGGCAACCTCCTCGCGTGTTGCTGGCGGGTATCGCCGGCACGTACGTCCCGCGGCTTGCCGTGGGAACGGCGGCGGTTTTTGGCCAGGTCGCCTGCTATGGCGTCGGCGCGGGCACAGGCGATGCCCACCAGACGGCCGGCCAACTCGGTTGGCCGCACTGGCAGGCCACCGGGTCTCGCCAATCGATCGGCGATGCGATCTCGTTGACTGCGAAAGTCGCTCATCAGCTACCCCACGGCGGCCAGCTCCTGTCTTGCTGCGCGGCGTCCAGCACGCGTGAGGACGTCCGCTGCCGCACCAACGCCTTTCCTCACGCGACGGCCGAGGATATGGAAGGGTTCGGCGTGGCACTCGCGTGTGAACTGGCGGAGGTCCCTCTGGCAATCGTCCGCGGGATCTCTAATTTGGCGGGGGACCGCAACCACGACAACTGGCGTGTCGCAGCAGCCCTGCAGGCAGTCGCACGCCTGACCTCGCGTATCATGGCAGAGGAGTAACTTCACGGTGGAGACAACCACAATCAAGCTCGGAATTTCGACGTGCCCCAATGACACGTTCGCCTTTCACGGGCTCATGACGCAGGCCGTCGACTGGCGCGGCTTGAATTTCGCGATTGAATTGATCGACATTCAGCAACTCAACGACCGCCTCTTCGCAGGAGACTTTGACGTCGCCAAAGCCAGCTTTCATGCCGCCTTGCTGTTGGCCGATCGGACGGTCGTGTTGCCAAGCGGATCGGCCCTGGGCTTCGGCGTCGGACCGATGTTACTTTCTGCGGTCCCGGGCGCTGTGCCGACGAACTCGACACAGGTCGTCCTTTGCCCTGGACAGCACACAACGGCCACCCTGCTGTTGAAGCTCTTCTATCCTGGCACCGCGCGTATCGAGCATATCGTATTCTCAGACATCATGCCGAAGTTGGAACGGAACGAGGCGGAGTTCGGCGTCTGCATTCACGAAGGACGATTTACCTGGCAGAACCACGGCCTGGGGCTTGTCGCAGACTTAGGGACGCGTTGGGAGGCGGAGACCAACGGCCCGCTGCCGCTCGGGGGCATCATGGCCCAGCGGACGCTGCCACCAGAAACGATTGCGACCGTCCAAGCCGTGATCCGTGATTCGCTGGACCTGGCCGTCGCGGATCCTTCCCTGGCCCTACCCAGCATGCGAAAATATGCCCAGGAGTTTGAGGATGATGTGCTGATGAAGCACGTCGACTTGTACGTCAATGCGTGGACCCGCGATCTGGGCGACACCGGCCGGTCCGCGTTGGCCCAGCTTTCCACCCGAGCGAAGTCCATCGGGTTGGTGGACGATCCGATGCCGGCGATTGAAGTGTTTGACGACTGACAGCACAATGGTAACGCCGCATACGGTTGTGCGGCGAGTTCTCGGAATCGCGGCATGCCGGCCCGCGGTTCACGGCCCCTGCCCTCACACGGAATAAATCCTTCCATGCCCTACACTTTTCCCGCGTTGCGTGTCACGATCGTCGCATTCAGCGTCTGGTTCAACGCCTGGGAGGCACTCGGGCAGCGCGCGACACCTGCCCCGGCTGCACCTGCAGAACCGACAGCACTCCGTTTTCGCGATCCGCAACCGGCGCGTTATCAGTTCACCGAGCGAGCCAGCAAGATCGATCCACGCGTGCGTGCGCATCCCGAAATAGGTTTCCTGATTGAGACGCCGGCGGGCGCAGCGGCGGATCTGCAGCACGCGTCCGTCGACACGCGTGTCGCGCCTCGCGGGAAGCTGGTGATCTGGCTGATGGGTCCGAGCGAGCCACTGTTCGAGCGTTTGAATTCATATGGCCTGCACGCCATCCGGGTCCATTATGCAAATCGCTGGTTTTCCCTGTGTTGTCGCGAGAAACCGGTCGGCGAACATTGTCGCGGCAACATTCGCCTGGAGGCTGCCACGGGAGAGGACTTCAGTGACGACGTCGAGATTCCGCGTCCCGATGGGATGGCCGAGCGGGCGGTGCAATTTGTGAAATGGCTGGATCGAGAAAACCCACAAGGCTCCTGGAACCATTTTCTCACCGGCGATCGCCAAGGGCTCCGCTGGGAGGATGTGATCATGGCGGGCAGTTCTCACGGTTCGACGACCGCCGCCCGGTTTGCCAAACACCAGAAGGTCAGCCGCGTCGTTGCGTTTTGTGGGCCGCGAGATCAGCACCAGTCGTGGCAGGCTCTGCCGTCGGCCACTCCTGACGATCGCTACTTCGGTTTTTCGCACGTTCTCGACGGTGGTTGGACGGGTGACCACTACTGTCGCAGTTGGGAGCTACTGGGAATGCATCAGTACGGACCGATTGTCAACGTGGATCGCGAGCCGGCACCGTACCAGAACACGCGTCGCTTGATTACGGATTTCGATGTGGGCGGCGACGCGAATCGCGCGCACAGTTCCGTCGTGCCGGGCAGCCGCGCGAAACGTGATCGGGCGACCGGAAAATTCCAGCATGAAGATGTCTGGCGCTATCTATTCACGCACCCCATCGATCGCGTCGGAAAAGGTGTTCCGCTGGACCCAGCCTGTGAAAAGAACCAGCGTCAGTAGGTGCGACGTCAGTGCACACTGCCACCGAGTCTGGCGGCACAACCGACCACGGCTCGTCTCGTGCCCGTGGGACGAATGGGTTAGGATGCCGCCCTGGCGGCGGTGACTTCACGCCCGACCCTAATTCTTGGCCCCCACCACGGTAGCCTACACGACGTTCAGGAAGCCCCTTCGATGCCAAAATTTCAATGCCAGAAGTGCGGGACCGAATTCGAACTGCCCCAAGAAACGCTCGACAAGTTTCCTGGTTGGGTACCGAAGTTCTGCCGCGAACACTCGCAAAAAAAATCTGGTTCGACAACGGTCCCACGGAAGAAGCGCGCTTCGAAGCCGAAGACCGCACCGCGGGAGGAAAATCTGACCCTGGCGGAAGTCTTGGAAAAATATACGGCGGGACCGGATTCGGGAATCTTTACCGACGGCAGTGCCAGCCCCAATCCGGGGCCCGGCGGCTGGGGAATGGTCTGGGTCGAGAAAGGCGAGATCCAAGAGGAACGATGCGGGCACGAGCCAGGCGAGACGACGAATAATCGCATGGAACTGTGTGCACTGATCAGCGCCTACGAATTGTTACCGGCGGATGCGGCCGTTACGGTCTTTACGGACAGCCGCTTGTGCGTCGATACGATTACCACCTGGGCGTTTGGTTGGGAAAGTCGCGGCTGGGCTCGGAAGGGGAAACCGCTGAAGAACCTCGATCTGGTTAAACCCCTGTTTGCGTTGTACAAGGCGCATCCCCACTGCCCGCTTAAATGGGTTGAAGCCCACAGCGGCAATCGCTGGAATGAATACGCCGATTCGCTCGCCACCGCCTGGATGCGAGCGGAAAAGTAGCCGGTGGCCCGCTGGGGATTGAGCGGCCCGCGCGGGACCGGGCAATGTTACGCATACTCGGCGCGGTCCTGCGCAACCATCTCGCGTAATTGCTCGGGACAGTCCGGTGACGCTGCCAGGACGCGACTCCAGTTGGGGATGGCCACGCCACCCGCAGGATCCGCCAAAAATGCTTCGCCGGCGATACCGATCTGGCGGGAGAAACCGTCGACGGCCTGCTCTTCGTCATGGCGATTGAATCGCAAGCCGTTGACGACCGCATCAGCATGATATTGCCGGATGGCATCCTGGGCGGCACGGAGATACGCGGCACGCAGGGTAGCAAAGTGCTCCGCGTGAAGCACCGTGCCGCGGCTGGCCAGCGTCCGAAAGACCGACGCGCAGATGTCAGTGGCCATCTTCATCAAGCCCTTCGTGGGATCATCCAGCGACAGGCTCTGATGCTTGTGCTCGTAGAAACGGCATAGATCGACCTGACAAACTCGCTTCTGCGACGTATTCCGAAATACCTCGGCAAGCGTCCCAACTTCCAAGCCCCAATCGCTGGGAATTCGATTGGAGCGAGCCAACGACGCCGTCACCGCGAATTCACCGGACAACGGGTAGCGGAATGCGTCAAGGTATTGCAGAAACTCATCAGCGCCCCACACCGTGATCAACGACTTCAGCAACGGTGCGACGAGCAACCGCACGGCCCGGCCATGCATCCGGTCGGTGACCCGTGCATAATACGCCTTGCAAAAATCGAAATCCAAGCTCGAATGCGCCATGGGCAAGCAGAGCCGTGTCAGTAGCAATCGGTCGTAGTCGACAATGTCGCAATCATGCAGCACAAAGGCTTTGAGGCTGCGATCGGCCAGGAGATAGCCGAACGCCGTCCAAACGGACCTGCCCTTGCCTGGCGTCGAGAGGCTGAAACCATCTTCGATCAGCCGGCCATACATGGCTGATACGCGCGGCCCATCGGTCCATAGCACCTGCGCCCGGGGCCCCAGCCGTTCCAGCTTGGCAACGGTTTCGCGATAGTCGTCGACTTCGGGTGCCAGCCCGAGCGTGACGACGATCGAATGAATGTAATCGGCTTCGACAAGCTGCTCAACGATTTGCTCAAATGGGTCCGCCCGCATGTCCGACGCGGTGACGGGCAGCACCAAACCGATGGGGCTTTTCCGCGTGGCCTCGCGAAGCGTTTCCTCCAGCACGGTGAGTTTGACTTGCGAGAGATCATGTAGCGTTGTGATGGTGCCGCGCTGCGAAAAATCTGGCATGTCGTCTGCTCCTACTTGGTGTTCGTGAGAAAGGTCTTTTTCGCGCGTCGCCGCAGGGTCACCAATGGGCCTTCATCAGCCAGCCTCAAACCACACAGCCTGACATGGTTCCAGTGTGACGGGTCCGTCGGCAAGCGGTCTGCCATCGATGAGGTCATGCTGGAGGTGGTGATGCGCCGCGAAGTCGGCCGGCAACTGGCGGCTGGAGTCCGCGAAATTGGCGACGACGACAATTTGCTGCGCCCCGTCCGGGCTGGTTCGCCGAAAGGCGACAACCGCTGGATCATCGGTGGGAAGCACGACCTGGGCGCCGTCGGGATGAAAAGCTGGCTGGTTGCGACGGACGGATAGTAAACGGCAATAGCCCTCAAAAATGGCGGCTTGCCGGGACGCAGCGTGACGAGGTCCTGCGGAAATGGCCTGCCGAAGCTCCTCTGCGTCGTACTTCCTTCGATTGATCCGCCGTGGCTGTCCCGACTCCTGCGCTCCCTGAGCGTCATTGGGCGTACCGACCAGCGAATGAAAGTACGGGGCAGGCACACCTTGCAACGCCAGCATGAAGGCCTGCGAGGCGAGCACGCGCCGCACCTCAAACGGATCGTCGCCGCCTGGACGACGCATCGCGTCGCGCCAGGTGATGTTCAGTTCGTACGGGCTCAATTCACCCGTTGGCATCTGCCGCATGCTGACTTCGCCTCCCCGCTGACGCGTGGCCTCGACGAGCCGATCGATGCGCGACGGATCGACCAGGCCCTCCAACGGCCGAACGCCAATGCCATCATGCGAAGCCGTAAAATTGAACCAGGTCGTTCCCGCGCGCGGCGCCGCCAACCCGCTCAGCCAATTTTCCAGCGGCCGCGCATCTTCGTTGACGTAAGCATCGAAGAGCAAGGGAGGCAGGCTAAAGTTGTAGACCATTCTCGCTTCATCACCGTCGCCAAAGTAGCTGACATTCTCCGCGTGTGGCACGTTGGTTTCGGTCAGCAGAATGACGTGCGGCGCAACCAGGTCCAAGACCGCTCGAAACAGTTTGACAACCGCATGCGTTTGTTCGAGATGCAAGCAGGTGGTGCCGATCTCCTTCCACAAAAATGCAACGGCGTCCAAGCGGATGATCCTCGCGCCGTTTGCCACGTACATGAGCAGGATGTCCAGCATTTCCAGCAAGACATTGGGCTCTGAATAATTCAGATCGATCTGGTCGGCGCTAAACGTGGTCCAGATGTGGCGCTGACCGTCGGCGACTGGAAATGGCGTCAGGAGCGGGTGATGACGCGGGCGCGTGACCAGCGAGAGATCCAGCTTGGGGTCGATATCGTGAAACCAATTGGCGAACTGTGGGTCATCGCGCAGGTAACCTTGAAAACAAGTGCTCTCCTGCGAGATGTGGTTCAAGACCAGGTCATACATTAAGTCGACGCTCTGGCCCAATCGCTGCAGATCATTCCAATTGCCGAGACGCGAATCGACTTGCCGAAAATCAATCACCGAGAATCCATCGTCCGACGAATACGGACAGAATGGCAACACATGAACGACTGAAAACGCTTCGTGGAGATTGTGTTCGACCAGAAACTCTCGCAGTGTGGCGAGCGTTGGGGCGGCTCCATCGGAAATCTGGTCACCATAGGTGATCAGCGTTATATCGCGTTCCGTCCAGAGCGGCCCGGACTGGCGCGGCAGATGCCCGACATATTGCTCGGCAAGCTGCCTGACCTGAGCATCGATCTGATTGGCTCGGTCACCATAGACCGTCATCAAATGGCGTTGAATTCTGCTGGACGGCTCCCCAATCACCATTTGGCACAACTTCCTCTTAACCACTCGAACCGGTGGACGAGTCACGAAACTCGCCCCCGCCATTCGACTGAATCAATAGGCCGCCTACCTCCCCCCGTTGTACCACTTCAGGTAGAATCTTCAACCACGCTGACTCCCTTCTACTTTCGATTTGTCAGACAGACTCGCGTTTTCTTCATGAAGATCGCCATCCTGCATCATCACTTAAACCGTGGCGGGGTAACGCAGGTTGTCTCAAACCACGTGCGTGCGTTGCAGCTTGGTGATCATCCAACCCCGGTCTCCGAAGTCCTGGTTTTACACGGCGGTCGAGCCGAAGGTTGGTCGCATACGAAGGAAGCGTTTGCAAGAGTTCCCGTCGAAACGATCGCGGTCGACGGCCTGGATTATGACGATGGCACGGCACTGCGGATTGACGCACTGGCCGACGCGATCAGCGGGACGCTCAGGGCAGCAGGTTTCGGGCCCGCTGAGACGATCCTGCACGTCCACAATCATTCGCTGGGAAAAAACGTGTCGCTGCCCGGCGCGTTACGCCAATTAGCCGAACGAGGCTATCGGCTTCTGCTGCAGATTCATGACTTCGCGGAGGACTGGCGGCCGGCCAATTATCGCCGTTTCCAGCAGCCACTGAAAGAGCTGACGGATTTCGAAGTCGGCCCATACCTCTACCCGATGGCTCGGCAAATCCACTACGCATTCTTGAACACGCGTGACCGCACGATCTTTCTGACCAGCAACATCGCCCCCGAGCACGTGCACCTCCTGCCCAACCCCGCAACCGCCGCCACCACCCTCCCACCGCACGAGGAAGCGCTGCAGCGGTTTCGAACGGTGCACGGCTTGAGCGGTTCGCAACGACTCGTGCTGTATCCCGTCCGCGGAATCCGCCGAAAGAACCTTGGCGAGTTGCTGCTGTGGGCCGCGATTGCCGACCCATCGACGACGTTTGCCCTGACACTCCCGGCCACGAGTCACGTCGAGATCCCCTCTTTCGAACGGTGGCGGCGTCTGGCCGAGCGGCTCGATTTGCCGGTCTTGTTCGACGTTGGCCTGCACGAAGCACTATCATTCGAAGACAACTTGGCGGCAGCGGATCGCATCCTCACCACCAGTGTCGCGGAAGGGTTTGGCCTCGTGTTTCTCGAAGCGTGGTTGCACCGCCGCCTGCTGATCGGCCGGAACTTGCCGGAGATCACCCAAGATTTTCGTGATCGCGGTCTCAACCTTGATCACCTCGGTGACGCGCTACGAATTCCGCTCGACTGGATCGGTGCGGAACCGTATCTGGCCAAGGCGCTGGAATTGCACGAGCAACTGTGCCGGGCCTATGGGGTGAGCATGGCGGCAAACTCCGCATCGACCTTACGGCAAGGGATCGAGGCAGGTTACGTTGATTTCGCCGCCTTACCGACGTCGCAACAGTCCATTGTGATCCAGCGTGCGTCGACGTCCCGTCAGGCAGGCGCAGAGATCATCGCGCTGAATCCGTGGATGCGCGATGCCTTGGACTTCGAGTCTGACCGCTGGGGTCCGCTGATCGAAGCCAATGCGTCAGCCGTCGGAGACGGATTTTCGCTACACAACACCGCCGCCGATTTGATGTCAGTTTATGGAACACTGTTTGCTGCACCGTGCATCGAAACGTGCAGTCAGCCGAGCGATGATGTTGACTCACTACCGGAACCCGACAACATCTTGAACGCATTTCTCGATATCAGTCGACTCTGTCCCGTGCGAATCGAGCCGTAATTCATGGATACACGTCTCGCCAGCCTGATCCGCGAACGCTGTCGCCCGCTGGCTCCGCGCCGGACAACCTGCGCGGCACGCCTGGAGCGACTGCCTGGAATTCGCGCAGTGATTTTTGATATTTATGGCACCCTGCTCATCAGCGCTGCAGGGGACATCACCCTCCAAACGGGCTCGTCGAGCGACGCATGTTTTCGTGACGCGCTCGTTACCTGTGGTTTTCCGGCAGCACGCGTCGCCGGGCTCACCGCGGACCTGCTGCAAGCGACGATCGCGGATCACCATGCCCGCAGCCAACGTCAGGGCGTCACATTTCCCGAGGTCGACATCGTCGCGGTCTGGCGCGACACGCTGGCCACGATTGGCCGCCAGGATACCGATCTGGAAACCATCGTACGCGGATTGGACGCGGAACGCTTGGCCGTCGTTTACGAATGTGGCGTCAATCCGGTTTGGCCGATGCCCGGAGCC
>JAUIHJ010000320.1 GCA_030432015.1 bacterium | reverse complement strand
TTCGCGTGTTCGCTGCCACGGCGACGACTTGCACTCCGACAGCGTTTCCTCTGGCGACGTGACCGTCGGGATGCAGGGAACCCGACGCGTCTGGCGTGCAACCGCGGAGCGAACTTCGTATTCGGAAGGTGGGACGCGGCGCTACTTCACTGGACGCTCTCTTCAACGACGGATCGTAATCGCATGTCAGATCGCCCCTTTGTACATCTGCACTGCCACAGCCACTACAGCCTGCTGGACGGCGCCTGCTCGCTTGACAAGTTGGTCAACCGCGCCAAGGAACGCGGTATGAACGCGTTGGCGCTGACCGACCACGGGAATCTGCACGGCGCGTTGCAGTTCTATCGCAAAGCGAAAGCGATCGATATCAATCCCATCATCGGGTACGAGGCCTATATCGCCCCCGGCAGCCGGCACAAGAAAGAAGCCAGCAGCATGAAGGAGGCCAGCTACCACTTGACGCTGTTGGCGAAGAACCGGACCGGTTTCAAGAACCTTCTCAAGCTGGCGTCGGCGGCTTCCCTGGAAGGGTTTTACTTCAAACCGCGGATCGACAAAGAACTGCTCCAGGAGCACAACGAAGGAATCGTCTGCTTGAGCGGCTGTCTGTCGAGCGAATTCAATCGGGCCATTCTCCGCGGGGCTGGCGGGGATGACGAACTTCAGGACGCTGTTGAGATTTCGCAGTGGTTTCACGGCGTCTTTGGCGACCGCTACTTCGTCGAGATCATGAGCAATGGCCTTGAACTGCAGCGGCAGGCGACGGCCGGCGCGATTCGTGTCGCGGATAAACTGGGTTTACCTCTGGTCACCACCTGCGATGCGCACTACGTCGACCGAGAAGATGCGGATGCCCAGGATGTCATGCTCTGCATCAACACTGGCAAGTTTCGCACCGACACAAACCGGATGAAGATGGACGGTAGCGAATACTATCTCAAGAGCCCGGAAGAAATGTACGCTGCGTTTCCTGGGCAGGAGGCGGCCGTCGCCCGCAGCCAGGAGATTGCCAACACCGTCGACATTGACCTGGAATTGGGCAAACGCCACTTTCCGACGTTCACTCTTCCCAAAGAAAAAACGGCCGACGAACTGCTGCGTGAGATTTGCCTGGAAGGACTGCTCGAGCGATACGAAGGCAATGAAACGATGAAGCCCGGCGGTCAGTTGAGCGATGTCGTCATGGCGCGCCTTGATCGTGAACTGGGTGTCATCAGCAAGCTGGGGTTCCCCAACTATTTCTTGATTGTTTGGGACTTTGTCCGCTATGCCCGCGAGAAGGACATCCCGGCAACCGCGCGTGGCAGCGGCGTGGGGGCACTCGTCTGTTACGCGCTCTATCTGAGCCACGTCTGCCCAATCGAATACGATTTGCTCTTCGAGCGGTTCTTGGATGAAAGCCGGCTGGAAGCACCTGATATCGATATCGACTTCTGCAAACACCGTCGCGCGGACGTCATGCGGTATGTCAAAGACAAGTATGGCGAAGCGAACGTCGCGCAAATTGGAACGTTTGGCACGCTGGCCGCCAGGGCGGCAATCAAGGATGTCGGGCGGGCCCTGGGGATTCCGCTGGCCCGCGTCAATGAGGTCACCAACATGGTGCCCGAACAGTTGGGAATCAGCCTGAGCAAGGCGCTGGAGATCAGCGAAGAATTCAAAGCGACCTACGACGGGGACGGCGAGATTCGTGAACTGGTTGATCTGGCTTTGAAGATCGAAGGGCTGGCTCGCAACGTCGGGACGCACGCCGCCGCGGTGGTCATTGCCGACAAGCCACTGACCGAGTATGTGCCGTTGGGCCGCGTGTCGGGGAAGACTGACATTATTACCCAGTGGTCCATGAATGACGTCGAAGATGCCGGGCTGCTAAAGATGGACTTTCTCGGCTTGCGGAACCTGACCATTCTGTCCAAGACCGTGGATTTGATCGAGCAGTCGACCGGTGAACGGATCGATCCGCTGAAGTTTCCCTTGGACGACGAAGATAGCTTTGCATTGCTGCGGCGTGGCGAGACCAAGGGTGTGTTTCAGTTGGAAAGCGGCGGAATTCGCGACCTGTTGCAGCGCATGAAGCCCGATAGCTTTCTGGACATCATCGCGACCAATGCCCTTTATCGTCCCGGGCCCTTGGAGGGTGGGATGGTGGACGATTACATTGCCGTCAAGCACGGTCGCAAGAAGCCGCAATATGACCATCAGGTCCTGGAAGACGTCCTGGCGGAGACCAACGGGGTGATGGTCTACCAGGAACAGGTAATGCGGATCTTGAACCGTCTGGGTGGGATCCCGCTGGCCGCGGCGTACACTTGCATTAAGGCGATCAGTAAAAAGAAAGAAGCATTGATCTCGGCAAACTACGAACAGTTCATTGCCGGCTCGGTGGAAAAGGGGATGAAGGAGAAGGAAGCGCAGGCGATTTGGGACCTGATTATCAAATTCGCTGGTTACGGCTTCAACAAGTCCCATAGCACGGCGTATGCCTTGATCGCGTACCAGACGGCCTACCTGAAGTCGCACTACCCCGTTGAGTTCATGGCGGCCCTGCTTTCCGCCGATATTCCAGGCCGCAACTTTAAGCGGAAGGACGCGCTGGTCGAGCATCTTGAAGACTGCCAGCGGATGGAAATCGAGGTCGTGCCACCGGACATCAATTCATCCGATGTCGATTTCACGGTCCGAGACGGCAAGATTTATTTTGGCCTGTCGGCAGTGAAAGGGTGCGGAGGTTCTGCGGCGGAAGCGATTGCCGAGCAGCGTCGCGCGGGTGGTCCCTATAAAGATATCTTCGATTTTTGCGAGCGGGTTGATCCCTCTGCGTGCAACCGCTCGGCGCTCGAGACGCTGATCAAGGCGGGTGCGCTCGATTCGACCGGGGGGAATCGGCGGCAGATGGCAGAGGCGGTTGATCGAGCAATGCAGGCGGGCGCATCAGCACTGGCCGACCGGCGCAGCGGACAGAAGAGCTTGTTTGGCGGTATGGAAGAGGAGGAAGAGCAGGAGGCGGTTGCGGCCAGCTTGCCGCAGGTCGACGACTATGAGGAACGTGAACGCCTGTTAATGGAACGTGAAGTCTTGGGTTTTTACCTGGCGAGTCATCCATTGGCGGAATACGAAAAGACCCTCCGCACCTATTGCTCGCATACCACGGCCACCATCGGAGGGCTCGGCGACCGAGCGGAAGTGATGATGGGAGGCATGCTCTCCGCGATCAAGATGGCCCATATCAAGAACCCCAAGCCTGGTGCCCCGGCCAAGTACGCCAACTTTGATCTGGAAGACATGGCCGGGTCGATCCGGTGCATTCTCTGGCCCAGCGATTTCGAGCAGTTTGGCGAACTGGTGCAGGCCGATGCCATCCTGGTAGCCCGCGGTGCGATTGACCGCCGCGGCGGTGGCGACGAAGCCAATCTGATCGTTAACGAACTGATTCCGCTGAACGATTTGGAGTCGCGCTACACCAGCGGCGTTGTGATTCGCGTGGACGAAGAGATTCATGGCGCGGAAAAACTGAGCATGATCCGGGAAGTAGTCCGGGCCTACCCTGGAAATTGTGAATTGAGTCTGATGCTGCGACTGGTCAACGGCAGCCGCGTGTTGCTGAAGTCGAATCGGCTTCGTGTCGAGATTAATGAGGAATTGCGGACGCGAATCAACGGGCTGCTCGGCGAAGGCAATTTTCAATTAATGACCTCCAAGCCGACCCCCGGTCCGGCCCGCCCGAAAGGGCGACGCGGCGCTTTGCAAACAACCTAGCTGGAGATCGCCAGGTTCCTCCATTTTCCTTTGTTTTTCAGTGTCTTGTCCCCCGCCGGCCTGCTTGGCAGGAACCCACGATTCAACAGCTAAGAGATTGTGAACGCGGTGTCCTCGCGCATTCCTTGCCGCGCATTCCTTGCCGCGCCTTCCTTGGCGCGTCCGCCGTGGGAGGCTGCGGAAGCGGAGGGCACGCACGGCGGTAGGTTTCGAGTCACCATGCTGGCGATCCATTCCGTGGCTCAAGCCGCGATATGCGAGCTTTGAAGTTGCGCCTTGGTTTGTGCCACCGGGATGTCAGGTTACCGGCTTGGCTACAAACTCCTGCCGCCGCTGGCGGCTCATTGGCGTACCATCAAGACACGCCTGTCGAGGGCCGGAAGCGGTTGTATGGCAATCGATCGCACCAGAGGGTGGCGCCGTCCGGCATTCGAGGTCGGAAGGTGAGATGGGGCAGCGGTTTCGTCGCGAACCGTCGCATTTCGCCCCCATCGCCGCACCCAGGTGACCGATCGCCGCGGCGGACTTTCGCAGGCAGGCGTAGGGCGCAACTGCCTTATGAGTCAACCTGTTAGGTCGCACTGCTGGCCGTCGCACGGACTTCTCCGCTGCCATTTTGTTGCTTTGCCCAGGATCGCGAACTAAGATCGAGTGTTGCTGTTCAGCGTTGCGTTTTGCGCGCCCCGGGCAGGCACAAATCAGGTAATCGACAAACTCCCATCCCTGCACATATCCCAACTCAAGCGTTCTCACCTCGCTTTCGCTCGCGACGGGGTGAGGACGTACCGGTCACTGTTTTCAAATGAAGAGGTTTGGAATGTCTCCTCGACACTTTCACGTCTGGGTTTTCTCCGTTGTGGCCTTAGGCTTGGCGCTGGTTGGTCCCGCTCAGTCGTTCGCTCAGAACAACGGCGGCGGTGGCGGCGGCAACAACAACGGCAATACCACGACGACGACGGCCCAAGTCGCGGGTGTGATCGTGGATGCGGCGGGCGTCATGAAAATGAACCTCGTAACGGACCGCGGCGGTTTGGTTTCCAAGCGTCGCGTTGCCGAAGCACGTTTGCGATTGGCCGGCGATTTGGCCCGCTCGAGCAAACTTCGCAAGATCTCGCTGAATCGGCTCGAATTGGCATTGATTGAGAAGCTCAAGCGAGGCGAGGAGCCGACCGAAGAGATGCACGTGCTGGCCGGTTTGACGCGATTGCAGTATGTGTTTTTCTACCCCGAAACCAATGATATCGTGATTGCCGGTCCCGCCGAACCGTGGGCCTTGGACCCCGCGAATCGATTACGCGGAATCGAGACGGGGCGCCCGGTCCTGCCGCTGGCAGACTTGGTCGTGGCGATGAGGGCATTTCCTCCTCAAGGCCGTGATACTGCCTTCGTGAGCGTCTCGATTGATCCGACGCAAGCCGGCTTGGCAAACATGCAGCAATTCCTGAGTCGCTTGGGCGGACGAGCAGTTCCGTCGCAAACGCGATTCATCTCCAATGGCCTTCGCCAAAGCCTGGGACTCCAAAACGTGACGATCACCGGCGTTCCGGCGGACACGCATTTCGCCGAAGTTCTGGTGGAAGCCGATTATCGCATGAAGTTGATCGGGATCGGGCTGGAACGCATCGATACCAAGATTAAGAGTTACGTTGAATTGACCACCCCCGCGGCGGTTTCCAAGAACGCCATGCAGCGTTGGTTTTTTGTCCCGGACTACGAGTGCGTTCGGGAAAGCGAAGATCGGCTCGCCATGGAGTTGGTCGGCAACGGTGTCAAACTGGTCGGCGCGGACGAGGTCGTTGCTGCCGACGGGACGCGGATGAAGGCGGGACGCGTTGACGCTGCGGGAACGAAGTTCGTACGTGGGTTCACCGAGAGATACCCTGACCTCGCGAAGGAGGTTCCGGTCTACGCCCAACTGCGTAACTGCATCGATATGACGATCGCCGCGGCCTACATCCAGAAGCAGGACTACTACGGCCAGGCTGGCTGGACAATGGAGGCACTGGGTGACGAAGGTGCCTTCCCGGTTCGTACGGGCAGCGCTCCCAAGCAGGTCGAGACGGCAGTCGCCGCTTACTGGCGAGGAAATCGACTCATGACGCCGATCGGTGGTGGTGTCGAGATCCACGCTCGCCTGGCCCTGGAAACCGAGCATCGGTTGTACGACGAAGAAGGAACGGTCAAAGCGGCCCATCGTGCCACGACCGTCGCCGATTTGAAGCCCGGTCAGTGGTGGTGGGACTGATCGTTGCCTGGCAGGTAGCCGTTGAGCTGGCACGCATCGGCCGCCGGGAATTGTCGGCCTGCGATTCACGCTCGAATCGGCCGGTTGCAGTCGGCTACGCGACGTCCCCGCGACCTTACCCGCCTGATGGACGCTTCACCTGAAATCGTCGGGCGGATCTCACGGGCCTTGCGCGCTGAATCGATCGAGGGCAAGTTGTTTGATGCCCTTGAGGTCGAGCTTTCCGGTCCCGAGTACCGGCAAGGCATCAACTTCAAGAAAGCTGTCGGCCGAAGGAATAAAGATGTTCGGCAGTCCCGCCGCCGAGAGGGCTTTCAAGAGTTCGGCGCTGGCAATGTCGACCTTCCTATGGACGACAACCAGTCGTTCGCCTTTCTTTACGTCCGGCACCGCAGTCACGACGAAGGTCGGGCCAGCCTCCTCGTCCGCTTCCACCTGAGCATTGAGTAGGTCTTCAATCTTGATATGGGGCACCATTTCGCCGCCGATTTTGGAAAAGCGGCTTTCTCGTCCGGTAATCGTGATAAACCCATCCTCATCCAGAAACGCGACATCGCCGGTGACATACCAGCCATCCTTGATGACTTCGGCGGTGAGATCCTCGCGCCCCAAATAGCCTTTCATGACATTGGACCCGGTGACGAGCAGCATGCCGGACTCGCCGGCGGGCAGATCCTCGCCGGTTTCCAGATGCACCGTCTTGGCACGAACCCCCAGCACGGCCCGGCCGACTGTTCCTTCCTTGCAATCAACTTCGCTGTGGTTGCCGGAGCGCGAGGCAGGAATGTTCACGGCGACCAACGGTGACAACTCGGTTGTGCCATACCCCTCGGTGGGGCGCACCCCAAATTTTTCCTCGAAGGCATCACACAACTGCGAGGGCAGCTTTTCCGCTCCTGCTACGACGACGTCCAAGGTGGCAAACTGGGCCTTGTCGCAGCGCCGCAAATAGCTCCGCAGGAAAGTCGGCGTGGAAAGTAAGATCGTGGCGCGATGTTTCTCCGCCAGCTTGCCAACCTGCTTGGCGTCCAGCGGATTGAAATGATAGACGCCCTTGGCATTGAGGCACATGGCCGTCCAAAACGTTACCGTGTACCCCATCGAATGGAAGAACGGCAGGATGCCGAGAATCGAGTCGTCGGGTCGCAGGCGAATTGCGTGATCAATCGCTTCGATTTGTGAAGCAATATTCGCGTTGGTCAACATCACGCCCTTGGGCGTCCCGGTCGAGCCGGATGTGAAGATCACCGTGAGCACATCGGACGGCGCAACGCGGTCCGCACCCAGCGACCTGGCCAGCATCCCCGCGGGTACGACATGTGCCTGAAAGGCCGCGATCAGTTTGTCCGAGAGCTGCAGCTTTTCTCGGAGGTCATCCAAGTAGATCACGTCGCAGTCCAGCTCGAAATTCATTTTCTCCATGAACTTGCGACTGGTCAGCACATGCTTGATGCCAGCCTGAGCGATACATGCATTAAGGACATCCGACGAGACGGTGTAGTTCAAGTTGACGGCGATCCGTAAATCGAAAGCCAACGCCGCGTTGGCGATCACAGCGCCTGCAGACGGCGGGAGCAGGAGCCCGACATGGCTCTCATTGGCGTCCAAGACTTCGCGTCGCAGCAGGCGACGTAGAATCAGCGTCCGCATCAACAACGACACACCGGTCAAGTCTTGGCCGGTCGAGTCGGCAGCTTTCGAGCGGAAGCGGCGCTGCTTGCACCGCGAAATGAAGGTCTTGATCAATTGCGTCTTTTCGTTTGCCCGTTGTGCCACCGCCTTAACTCCCAATTCTTCCACGGCACGCCGGACGGTTTGGATATCCGACGGTCGTTGAAAAGGTTTGCCGAAATGAATCTCAATCGGATACGGCCACCGTTTCGGCCATTTCCAAAAGAATTTCCCTCGCTCGAAGCTAAAGATACTCCCCCAGAGTCCGTCGAGGTATACCGGTACAACGGGTGCGTCGGTGTTCTGCATGATCTTCATCAGCCCCGGCTTAAAGGGTTGCATCTGCCCGCTCCGAGAGATGCTGCCCTCCGGGAAAATGCACACCAGGTCACCGTCGTCCAGGCCTTGTCGGGCTTCACGAAAAGCCCGCACAACTGCCTTGGGGGTGGGCATGATCATGATCGTGTCCCATTGCTTGGCCAGCATGCGCAGGAAGCGATTCTTGAAATTCCCCTCCCAGACGACCATGCGAATCCTGCGGGAACTGGTCATTTGCAGCAAAATGCCGTCAATCCATGAGACATGATTCGGCACCAACAGCGCGCCGCCGCGCTCCGGCAGGTTTTCCAAGCCATGCAGGCGAATGCGATAGGCCGTCAAGCTGAGCAACCAAATGAGAAACCGTAACGACGCCTGGGGAATTAGCCACACAATGTAAACAAAGACCGGCAGCGTCAGGAGCCCGGCCACCAGGAAGATCTGCTGTGAAGTCAGCAGTGGCAGGTCTGACGCCTGGTAGTAGACTTGCTTGATCAAGAACGCGTTGTCAGGAAACCTTTCGTAGTAATCGCCGATCGTGAAGTAGTCGCCAGCGCGGCTGCGTTGCTGAAATTCGATCCACAGCAGCCTGGCGAGCGTCTGTTGCTTTTCAGCCGGGGCGGCGCGTTCAACAAACGCCTCCAACGGTGGCGCCCCCTCGGCCCCCAACGCCCCGTTCTCCAGCGCCACGGCCTTAAACTCTGCCTCCAAAGCGGCAACGTGTTGCTCACCTGCGGCAGAGAGAGGCGGGCCCAGTACCTCGACCGAGAGGTTGTCGAGCGATCCTGGATACGCGGGCACGCGCAATACATAGAACAACAGCGACGACATCAGCACACCACTGAAGATCAAGAAATTCGCCGCGGATAAGATCGAACCTCGCGACTCGATTTCACTCCGATGCTGTAGATAGGCCTCGAGCGGCACCGAAAAGAGTCCCGCGGAAGT
>JAUIHJ010000319.1 GCA_030432015.1 bacterium | reverse complement strand
CTGGTCCGACCGACCCTGATATCACGATCCTGTCTGTGCAAGACGAGCGGCGCCGGCCCTTGGCGCTGTTTGCCAATTATTCCCTGCACTACGTCGGGGCCGTGCCACCGGGCCAGATTTCTGCGGATTACTTCGGGGAGTTTGCCCGCTTGATGCCGTCACGACTCCGAGGCGACGAGAAATTCGTTGCCATGATGTCCAATGGTACGTCAGGCGATATCAACAACATTCCGTTCACCGTGACGCGACCGCCGCGTGAGCGATTCGAGCAGGTTCGGATTGTCGCGCGGAAGGCGGCTGACACGGCCTGGTTTGCACATCGCAAGATCGACGAGCACCATACGGATGTGCGACTCGGCATGCTCGAACGCAAAATCTCGCTCAAGTACCGACGCCCGTCGTCGGAGGAAGTCGCGGCGGCCAAGGAAGTTCTCGCCGTGAAGGACAAGGACGCCATCGAGCGATTGCCGCGCCTGGCTCAGAATTATGCGCGAAGGATCGTTGAGGCTGCCGAGCGACCTGAGGAGACCTTGACGGTCCAATTGCAGGCCATTCGCATCGGCGATCTGGCCGTCTGTGGCATTCCGTTTGAAACCTTCGTCGAGATCGGCCTCGAATTGAAGGACCGCAGCCCGTTCCCGCAAACGATGGTGATCGGCTTGGCCAACGGTCGCCACGGCTACCTGCCCACCCCCGAACAACATCGGCTCGGCGGATACGAGACGTGGCTTGGCACCAACAAGGTGCAGAAGGATGCATCGGTGATCCTGACCGACAACCTGCTGGAGATGTTGGCGAAACTGAAACAGTTGAATTGAAAGACCCGGCGAAATTGCAGCATGGCGTGTTTCCAGGTTGTTATCGCGTCGATTTGCTGCCAAATGTCGGCAAGTTGCCATTGACGCCGTCGTGATGGTTCAAGACAATCCCGCGGATTTTGATACTGGGGATTTCACCGCGGTGCATGATCTTGCGGCGGTTGTCTCCCGGAAGGAAGCGACCGACGCACGCGTCTTTTTGGCCTGTCATGGAAGGACAGCGAGGCCATGCTGGTAGCAGCATCCAATCCGATCATCTCGCGAGCAAGTGCCTGGTTGGTAATTGTGATGCTCCTTGCGCAGTCGCTGCCTGCGGCAGGCTGTGGCTGCGGCGAAAGCAGTTCAACTGCGCGTCTTGACGTCGTCCCATTCTCGGGTGCTGGTTGCCCGCAGACTGCGGCAGCCTCCTGTTGCGCGAAGAAAACGACATCGACCTGCTGCTCGGGAATCAAGCGTTCGTCCTCAAGCAGCAAGCAACGTTCGGTGATCGGGCCAACGGCCTGTTGTTGCGGCAATACCTGTTGCTGCGTAACGGCACCGGCAGAAATACAGAATCCTGCCGTCCCCTTGCCACATGAAGACGAGCGCCAGGAACGCCAGGACGTGGCGGCTGGCACACCGTTAGGCTTTGCCGAGGTTGTAGGTTGTTGCTTGATGGCCCCACGCCTTGGCCGCTTTAAACGGGCTGCGCCAGATTCTGCTCTTGAGCGCTGTATCAAGTTGTCACGCTTCACGTGCTGACGCGCTGCTAAGTGGCGACCCGTGCGCATGTTGACCGACTCCGCACATTCGTCGCCGCAACGCTGCCACCGGTCGCGCTGACCGCGTGTCTTGGCGTTGGATGTCTTCCGAACTGGCATCTTCCGAACTGGCAGTGCCGGATCCATTCCATTTGTGGTGCGATGCTCTACCCACAGAGCCCACGTGGTTGAATTTCTATGGTCGTCATGCGAGCGGTCCACGTTGCCGCTGGCAAGCGAAGGTCGACGATGCAGCATCGTCGGTCGTTTCACACCTGAACCCTGAAGGAAATACGATGTCAAATCGAGCTCATTACACTCTGCTTGGATGCGTAGGATTTATCTTGTTCGCCCTGGGCTGCGGCGGGACGAATCCGACACCATCCACCTCACAGCCGACAGCCACTCACGAAGACCACTCCGGGCACGATCACGCGTCTGAAGATCATGGTGGCGAGGCCGCCATCGAGAAGGCCTTGGCTTCGCTTTCGGCCGAGGATCGAGCGGCTGCGGAAAAACAACAGACGTGTCCAGTCAGTGGCGAACCACTCGGATCGATGGCCGCGCCGATCAAGTTAACCGTAGAAGGCCGCGACGTCTTTGTCTGCTGTGATGGTTGTACGGATGCATTAATGGCTGAGCCGGGCAAGTTTCTGGCGAAGTTGCCACAGGACTAAATGACCGAGTGCAATTCGGCGACCATCCGGAACCGGCTCGTTTTTCGCCGCCCGTTCGATTCAACTGCGCAAAAACCGCCTGTCGGCGAAAAAAGTGGTCGTCCCGCTGACGGGGTGTGCGCTGACAGGGTTTGCGCTGCTGAATCGCGCTCGGCCATTTAGCGAGGACCTTCGAATCTCGCATGGTTAAAGCTGGGCGCCGGTCGCCTGCGTGAATCGGTTCACCATTTTCCTTTACTTTCAATGCCGCCACGACATCAACCGCGGCGAGGTCAGCATGAGCGATTCCATTCCAGCCGGACGTCCCAGGGACGGCGGTCCACCAGCGGCGGAAGTAGTGCCGGCGACGGCTCCTAACCGGCAGTTGAAAACGCCGGCAGTTCACAATCAACTGCGAAGGGAAACACGTCGCTGGTGGATCAAGCTGCTTGTACAACCGGTGTTGCTGGCAGTCTGCGGCGCGCTTGTGATCGTCGGCCTGGGGGTCGCGCAGCGATGCGGTCTAATTGCAGCGGGCGGCGGGCAGACTCACCAGGCGTCCGAAGTTGTCGACGCGCGATACATCTGCCCGATGATGTGCACACCGCCACAAGCCGAACCGGGACGCTGCCCCGTCTGTGCGATGGAGCTTGTAGCGGCGACCGCGGATCGCACCAACACAGACGCGCGTGCCGTCCACATCGATTCCGCGTCGCGCCGCATTGCCAATATCCAGACCGTCGCCGTGACCTCGATCCAAACGACACGCACCATTCGTGCGATCGGCGAACTGAGCTACGACGAAGGAAGTTTGAAAACAATCTCCGCATATGTTGATGGACGACTCGAGCGACTGTACGCCGATTACACGGGGGTCGTCGTGACCAAGGGGGACCATCTGGCACTCGTTTATTCGCCGCGCCTTTTTTCAGGGCAGGTCGAGCTGTTATTGGCCAGGAAGTCTCGCGACGAGAGCCAAGCATCCACGTTTGCTCGCGTTGTCGAGTCCAATCAGGACTTGTATGCCGCCGCGCGCCAGCGACTGCTTGAGTTGGGCATGACCAATCCGCAGATCGAGCAGCTTGAAGAGGCCGGCGTGGCGAACAGTCGAATGCACCTGTGCGCACCGATCAGCGGAACCGTGATCCACAAGAGGGCCGTTGAAGGCGAGTATGTCAAGGAAGGGGACACCATCTACCAACTTGCCGATCTCTCGACCGTCTGGTTAATGCTTCGCCTGTTTCCCGAAGATGCCATGACGATCCGCTACGGTCAGAAAGTCATCGCCGAAATCCAGTCGCTGCGTGGCCAGGAATTCACAGGTCGCGTCGCGTTCATTGACCCGCACGTCGATCCCAAAACACGGACCGTTGGCGTTCGCGTGGTGATACCAAACGATGATGGCCTGCTGCGAGTGGGAGACTATGCGAAAGCCACGATTAACGTGCCCTTGGCTGATTCGCACCAGGCACTCGTTTACGACGCCGAGTTGGCCGGTAAATGGATCAGTCCGCGACACCCGCACGTCATTGCCGAGATGGCTGGTGATTGCCCGATCAGTGGAGTCGAACTCGTACCAACGGCGCAGTTTGGTTTTGCCGACCAACCGGGGGTTGGCAGGGAGGTCCTCGCCGTAGATCGCGACGCGGTCCTGATGGCAGGCAACAACAGCGTACTCTATGTGGAAACCGAGCCAGGTCGATTTGAGATTCGCCGGGTGGTGCTCGGGCCTGGACGCGGTGACCAGATCGTGATTCGCAGCGGCGTGAAGCTAGGCGAACAGGTGGCGACGCGAGGCAATTTTCTCATCGACTCGCAGATGCAACTCGCCGGCAATCCTTCCTTGATCGACCCCACCAGGTTGGATTCGATGGTTACACCCGAGATGTCGACCGCGAACATCGCGGAGTTGGTGACGTTGTCCGGCGAGGATCGCGTTCTCGCGGAGCGGCAGGGGATTTGTCCGGTCGCAGAATTACCACTCGGTTCGATGGGCACTCCGCAGAAGGTGGATGTCAACGGAGAGGCCGTTTTCATCTGTTGCGAAGGCTGCCGCGAACCTCTGTTGCGAGAGCCAGACAAGTACTTGGCGAGGTTGGCTACGCGACAACTTGAGGCATCGGCGGAGGAATCGGCACACGACCACACGCCGATGCCGCCAGCCATGGATCTTCCACCCATCGGTGTACCTCAGATGATCGAGCCTTTGCAGGCCGACGCCATACAGGCGGCACCGCACCGCGGAAACGTTCTCAGGCCAGCCGCGAAACGCGTCGCAGAATTGAATGACGAGGCAGTGCGATGATCAGGGCGATTCTCGATTTCTGCATCCGCGAACGACTGGTCGTTCTGACTGCGTCCGTCGTGTTGATTGGGGCCGGCTGGTACGCCATGCAACGAGTGCCACTCGACGCGATCCCGAACGTCGGCGAAAACCAGGTGATTGTGTTGACAGAGTGGTCGGGACGGTCGCCAAAAGATATGGAAGACCAGATCACCTACCCGCTCTCGGTTGCGTTGCAGGCCGTTCCTGGCGCGAAGAGCGTGCGTGGCAAGAGCATGTTTGGCTTCAGTTTTGTCCAGGTGACCTTTGCCGACAGCATTGACTTCTACTGGGCGCGGTCGCGGGTCGCCGAGCAGCTCACTACGGTCTCCGGATCGCTTCCCGACGGCGTCACACCGACGCTCGCCCCCGACGCCACGGCGCTCGGCCAGATCTACTACTACGTGCTCCAACCGCCGCTGGGAATGGACCTGGCCGAGCTGCGATCGAAGCAGGATTTTTTCATTAAGTTCGCGTTGCAATCGGTGGACGGCGTCGCTGAAGTGGCGTCAGTCGGCGGTTACGAGAAGCAGTATCAGGTCGAAGTCGATCCCGACAAGCTGCGCTACCATAGCGTCCCGTTGAGCAACATCATTGATGCGGTGAAAGCCTCAAATATCGATGTCGGCGCCAAGACCGTCGAGAACGGTGGCATGGAATTCATCGTTCGTGGCAAAGGTTTCATCGGCTCCGGAAAGACCGAGCAGGAAACCGTCGATCAGATCAAGAATACGGTTGTCCGAACGCGCGAGGGAATTCCGCTTCGCGTGCGCGATTTAGCACAGGTGCAGGTTGGTCCGGCATTTCGTCGCGGCGCGCTGGACTTCAACGGCCAGGAAGCGGTGGGGGGCGTCGTTGTCATGCGTTACGGCGAGAATCCGCGTGATGTGATCGAACGCGTCAAGGCGAAGATCGCGGCGCTGGAGCCGGAGCTTGACGGGATCGAGATTCACGGTGTTTACGACCGCACGCTGCTGATCGACGAGACCGTGGCCACGCTGACCGAGGCGCTCGGTCAGGAAACGATCATCACCATCGTGGTCGTTGTGCTCTTCCTGCTCCATGTGCGCGCCAGCATTGTGATTGCGATCACGCTACCGATGGCCGTATTGATGGCGTTCGCCGCCATGAAGCTCTTGCACGTCGACGCGAACATTATGTCGCTGGCGGGAATCGCCATCGCGATTGGCACGATGGTGGATATGGGGATCATCGTGCTGGAGAATATCTACGGCGGTCTCGCCGATTGGGAGCAAGCCGGCTCTCCTGGCGGAGCGTCCCGCCGCCTTGACGTGATTCGCGAGTCCGCAGCCGAGGTTGTGCCGGCCGTGATGACCGCTGTCAGCACCACGATTGTCAGCTTCCTGCCCGTGTTCTTCTTGACCGGCCGTGATTACAAGTTGTTTGCACCGCTGGCTTGGACAAAGACATTTGCCTTGGCCGCCAGCCTGATCGTCGCGATCACCGTGGTTCCGATGCTGGCCCGCGTCTTTCTGCGCAGCGCGCGCCTGCCGCGCTGGGCGGGCTGCGTCGTGGGATTCGCGATGGCGATCATCGCGGCTGTCTTGTGCCAGTTCGTATGGCGCGATCACCTCGAGTCCTGGACGGTCCTCAGTTCAGTGCAGGTCACCGTGGTCGCTGCGGTCGTCGGGTTCTTGTGTGGATGGTGGATGACGCGGGAAAAACTTCGGTCGATGGAAGAGAATCCGGCCAGCCGCCTCGTGCGGTATTTGTACGCGGGGCGACTCCGAATGGCGCTGCAGCACAAGATGCTGATGCTGTCGTTTCCGATCGCGATCTTCTTTCTGGGACTGGGCGCTTGGATCGGACTGCCGACCGTACTCCGCCCGGTCGAAAAGGTGGTCGCGATGCTGGGCGCGGATTTGAATGAAGTCCCCGGTTATGTCACGGCCAAACACGCCTTGACCGGCCTGAAGTCGGACGACTGGATCGCCTTGGATGAAGGATCGTGGTTTTATATGCCCAGCCTTTATCCGGCAGCGAGCTTCAGTCAGGCGATGGAGGTCCTGCAATCGCAAGACGTGCTGATCAAGCAGATTCCCGAAGTCGAAAACGTGATGGGCAAAATCGGCCGTGCGGATTCGGCGCTTGACCCGGCTCCCGCCGCGATGGTGGAAACGTACGTCATGCTCAAGCCTCGCGACCAGTGGCGCGAAGGAATAACGGAACGGAAGATCTGGGACGAGATCAATGCTGTCGCGACGCTGCCCGGGGTGACGCCCGCGTCGCCGCTGCAGCCGATCGAGGGCCGGATTGTCATGTTGCAGGCGGGCATCAAGGCCTCAATGGCGGTGCGCATTTACGGAGACAGTCTCGAAGGATTGTCCCAGGCCTCGTTGGCGGTGGCGGAGAATCTCAAGGCGAACCCGCTCGTCAACTCAGGAACCGTCAACCCCGACATTGTGATGGGGAAACCGTACTATGAATTCGAGGTCGATCGTGAGGAATCAGCGCGCTACGGGATGAACACGATGTTGGTCAATCAGATCGTCGCGGCCGGCTTGGGGGGATTGGACGTGACGACCACCGTGGAAGGGCGCGAGCGATATCCAATCCAAATTCGCTTTAACCGTGATGTCCGCGAGCGGATCGGCGAATTGCACCAGGTACCGGTGGTAACCAATTCCTCGGAAGTCGTACCGCTCGAGCGATTGGCCGCGGTTTCCACGACGTGGGGGCCAGGGATGATTAATAGCGAAGACTCGCGGCTGGTCGCCCATGTCATGTTCGCGCCGTCGGGGGCAGCAGGCGACCTCGAAACGGTCGCGTCCGTCATGGCATCGCTTCGCGCAGCACGCGAGAACCGCCAACTGGTTTTTCCGGAGGGGAATTTCGAGTTACAACCAGTCGGTTCGTTTCAGAATCAAATCGAAGCCAACCAGCGTCTGCTCTGGATCTTGCCGAGCGTCTTCTTGATCAACCTTCTGCTGCATTATTTGCACTTCCGGAATTTGCCGATCTCGTTGGTCGTCTTTTCCGGAATCCCGATCGCGGCGGCCGGGGGTATGATCGCCATCGCGGTGATGGGCGTCGAGTTGAACACGGCGGTGTGGGTCGGTTTCATCGCCTTGGCCGGTCTGGCTGCCGATGATGGCATCGTGATGGCCAGCTACATTCATGCACGATTGAAGCGCCGGCCAATCGACAATGTTGCGGATCTCCGCGACGAAATCTACCAAGCCGGCTTGAAGCGGATTCGCCCGTGCGTGATGACGACCGTGACAACCATGGCGGCCCTGGTGCCGGTCCTCCTCTCCACCGGACGCGGCGCGGACGTGGCGCGCGCGATGGCCTTGCCCGTGTTCGGCGGAATGCTGGTCGAACCGTTCACGACGTTCGTCGTACCGACCGTCTACTGTGCCTACCTGGAGCTGAAGTTGCGAATCGGTTTAGGTGACGAATTGCTGAAAATGACACGGAACGACGAAGCGAGCCCCGCGAATCGTTCGAGTTCGATGGCCGCGTAAGGAAGCAGACCTGCCGTCAGATCGAGCGACCAACCTATGAAAAGTCGAAGTTGTCCTGTTCTATGACCCTTCTCAAAAGGAGTTGAGAAATGAAGTTCGTTGCATTTGCAGTCGTGATGGTCGCCTTGAGTTGCAGTTCCGTCGCGTTGTCACAGGAGCCCTTGCAACACGATCAAATACACATTGCCGTACAAGCCGTTTGTCCGGTCTCTGGCCAGAAGCTGGGTGCGCACGGCGCGCCGCTGAAGGTGAAGATTGGCGAGGAAACCCTGTTCGTTTGCTGCCAAGGATGCCTGAAAGGAAAACAGGTTAATCCACAACATTGGGCGACGATTCACGCGAATTTCGCCAAGGCGCAGCGCATCTGCCCGATCATGAAGAAGGAGTTGCCGGCGAACCCGAAGTGGACCGTCGTCGATGGGCAGATCGTCTATGTTTGTTGCCCGCCCTGCACTGAGAAGATCGCCGCGGAGCCAAAAAAATTCGTCCAACGGATCGACGAACTCTACCTGGAGTCCCTCCGAGCCCAGCAAGCGGCCCGCGAAAGCGACCGCACGCGTGACCGCGCCGGGCGATGAAGCAACCCGGCTCGTTGCGTCGCGGCGCAGCGTAGCGCCGCGGCGCCCGGTATCTGCCGGATTTCGCCGACGATTGAGGCGATGGATTTGGCCGGTTACCTAACCGGCACAATCCGCACCACCCAACCGCACGCGCCGGTTTCGACAATGCTCCGGGTTGGATAGCTTGTGCCGGACGTGCGGAAATTGCCGATGGTCATTGCGGGCTGCGCTAATTGGACAGCCCCAAGTGGTGATGCCATGCGTCGCCCGACAACCGTTTCAGGTCTCCCACCAGCCTGTCTGGCCGGAGCCAAGACATGGATCGCTAGCATCGCGGCAGATCTCGGGGATGCGCTGTAGAT
>JAUIHJ010000318.1 GCA_030432015.1 bacterium | reverse complement strand
GTTTGATTCGACGAATCTGATCGACATCCATGAACGCACCTCCTTGTGCAAAGAAACGGGACGCAACAGATTCGCAGATCTCCCAGAATTCTCCAATATCAACCTAGCGCTGTAGTATTAGTCCCTCTGTTTATTTGACGCATAAACGCCATGGTTGATTTTGGTGCAACGAATTCCGGCCGACGGCGCATGCTGGGCCGACTCGACGTGATCAATCGCTCAAGCATGAACCGGAAGAACGGTATCTTGCTCAAGGTATTGGTATCGCTCGTCAGCCTGACCCTTACCATTTTGGGGCTCGAAGTCGGCATGCGCGTCATGACGGGCGAATATGGCGTGCAAAACCAATGGAAGCGACAACGCGATTTGTTGCGTTCCGCATATCCGACTCAGTTTAGCAAGACTTTGGGATGGGTTCCCAAGGCGGGCACCAATGGAAGGGACAACTTTTGGAACACTCGCGTGACCATCTTGGATGACGGTGTTCGGGCAAACGGCTCACGTATATCGCCCGCGTCATTGTCGTCGGACGAATTGATTCTTGCAGTGGGAGACTCATTCACATTTGGGGATCAAGTGTCCGACGATGAAACGTGGCCGGCTCACCTTGAACGGATGATCGGAGTGCCGGTGCGAAACGCTGGTGTGTTTGGCTACGGCGTCGATCAGTCGTTTCTCAGGATGAAGTTGCTGACCGAAAAGTACAAGCCGACAATCGTTGTATTCAGCTTTATTCCCGACGACATCACGCGCTCTGAATTTGCCGAGCGAACGTCGTTCGCAAAGCCGTACTTTGTAGTAAGGGGCGGCGAGTTGCAACTCCACGACGACCACATCCTCAAACGCCCGCCACATCCGGGCGACATAGTCCAGAGAACGCTCGGGCATAGCGTTTCGGTGCATAAGGTAATGAATCTGGCATTTCCGGAATATTGGCAGACTGGTACGTGGCGCACCCAGAAACAAGACACCGATGGCGAGATAGTGGTCGGTGCGATATTCCGTGAGTTGGGCGTCTTTCTGGACTCACATCCTCAAATTGAAAAACTCGTTATTCTTGCTCAGTATCCGGCGCATCCCAGCCGCAACGACTTCGCGCGAGTTGAACACGTAATGCGAAGTATTGAACACGAGCGAATTCAAGTCGTTGATTTGCGCGAGCCCCTTGCCGAAGTGCGTGCGAACGATGCGGCGCGCTATCGAAGGCTATTTAATCGGCACTTGACTAGCCAAGGCAACCGCTTCGTTGCCCGCATACTGGCGGAAGAACTGAATGGCCGACGTTAGCCGCTCATTCAAGAGAAGGGCTTTTACAGATGGCGGCAAATTCAGCGACTTCGTCGAATCCAGATGACCCGCTAGCGTCGGACGTGGGTATGGTGCGGGAAGCCCTTGAATCGGCCAAACACTACCCTTTGATCTTCGTGGTCGTCGATCAGACTACGGACGCTGAATCCCTTCAGCAACTATTCATGAACACCGCCAAGACCGTGCTCAGTAACAACACTCTGATATTGCCAAGAAGCGAGGTTCGCTTCGGCAGTGCTGCCGAGGCCGAGGTTTTTCGCGGGACAATCCCGGTATTTGTCGACCCGAACATCTATCGCGGCGCCAAGGCAGCTTAAGCAAAAAGAGAGACGGTTCCGTCGAGCGCGACGGGCCGGGCAAAGGTATTTCGGTCGAATGGTCGAAGGAGCATTCGCAAGGTCCCAAACAGCGTCGGTGTGGACGACCGACGCCGCAACCGGATTCCAATCACATGGTGGTTAGACGGGCCCCCCGCGACCGCGCACGTCCCGCAACGCATCAGTGCGTTGGCGCACTTGAAACTCGAATCGCTCAGCGGGTGCACAGGGCGCCGATCGGCAAAACCCGCGGCATTTCCAGCAAGCGTTCCTTCAAACGGCCTGACACGAAAGCACGGCTGTGAATTGGCCTTTCAAGTCCGAGCCATCGGCTAAAGAAATGCGGCGATCGGTTCGCCGTCGCAAATCTTGAAGGGACGACCCTGGCGGTCGCGGACTTCGCGGGTCGGGTCCAGGCCGCACGCGGCGCAAATCGTGGCCAGGTAATCACCGGGCGTGACCGCGTTTTCAGACGGATATGCAGCTTGACTGTCGCTCGCCCCGAAGATTGATCCGCCTGGAATGCCTCCCCCAGCCAAAACGGCGGAGTAACAGAAAGGCCAGTGGTCGCGTCCATTGTTGGCGTTAATCTTGGGAGTGCGGCCAAATTCGCCCGCGCACGCGACGAGCGTCTCGTCGAGCATCCCGCGTTGTGAGAGGTCTTCTAGCAGCGCGGAGCATGCTTGGTCGAAGGCTGGCAGGCAGTAGTCCGCCTTTAACATTCCGTAACCGGTTTGGCCGTGTTCAAGGTCATTCAGCCCGCCGTGAGCATCCCAAACGTTATAGACCTTCGCGGCTGGCGTGATGAACATCCAGTTGACGGTCACCAGCCGAATGCCGGCCTCGACCAACCGCCGCGCGGTCAGAAAGCTCTCGCCATACTCATTGCGGCCATAGCGATCACGCGTGGCCGGCGACTCCATTTCCAGATTCAACGCGTCGCGAACGGAGGTCGAATGAAGCATTCGATAAGCCAATTCATAGGACGAGTCGAACCCTGCAGTTTCGCCGATCCGTTGCATGTTGCGGTCTTCGGCATTCAATAATTCGCGCAGGCCGCGACGGGCCTGAAGCCGAGCCAGCGAGATGTCATCGGGCAAAGTAAGTGGCAGTTGCGGTGGATCCGTTCTCGGTCCTGTCTCGACGTGGTTGAAAACCTTGCCGAGTTCAACTGGGTCGTGCTGGGAACCAAGTAGCCCGGCGTGCGTCCCGGCGTAATAAATGCCGTCGTGCGCGACGGCGCGGGGAATCGAGAAGCTGGAGGGGAGCAGCGACTGCTCGCCCAGATACGAGAACATCGAGCCAATCGACGGGCTGTCGGTCCGTTGCCGGGTGTTTGCGGGAAAGATCCGCGGCGGCACCATCGCGCGTCCAGTCAGCGCGTGGTAGACGGCGGTCTGATGGTCGGTCGTGCCGTGAACAAGCGAGCGAATGATCGCCAGCTTATCGGCCTGACGAGCCAATTGCGGCAACGACTCCCCGAGATGCATTCCGGGAACGCTGGTCGCGATCGGTTGAAAAGGGCTGCGGACCCCATCGGGAGCATCAGGCTTCAAATCCCACATGTCCTGCTGCGGCTGACCGCCCCACATGAACAGGAAGATGCAGGATTTGGCCGATTGCTTCCGCGGCGAATTTCCCGGCGCCCGCTCACTCGCCATCAGTTGTGGCAGCGTCAACGCACCGCCGGCGGTCGCACCCAGTCGAAGCAGAGCATCGCGACGGTGTAACATGACGAATTCCTTCATTCTGCCTTCAACACGCGAAGTTGCGCTAGTTTACCCTTGAATCGGCTGGTCCACCACACTGTTTATCCGTCGCAAGAAAAACTTGCTGGAGTTCAGCGTGAGAATCAGAGAAGTGGGTTACATTGAGACCGATAACGCGACTCGCATTTCGCGATTGCACGCAGTTTGGAATTACGGAAAGCGAGCATGTAACACGACTGGAGTCTTCGGGAAGTCACCACGGTCAATGGAGTGATTCGCCCCGAAGAGATGGGTGTGACCTATCCGCATGCTGAACCATCTCAAGTACACCGGAGGCAAAGGCTATGGGTACATGTTCGAAGTCTTTCTGCCGCTACTGAAAGCGCGCGGCATCACGGACGTGCAGATTCATCAGATGATGGTCAGCAACTCGGCGGACGTGTTTTCAAGGAGACGCTGGGATACCGCCTAATCCGTTGACGCGACGCTGCGTACGGGCAACCGACGCCGTTTCGACCAATCAATTTCTCTGCGACAAGGGGCCTGCACCGAAGCAGCCAAGTCGAGCGACGAAGGTCATCGGCGGTCATTCCGGTCAAATGTTGCTTTGATGGGGCATTCCGACGCGTGATTGAAGCGAAATATCTGAATCGGCCTGATTCGCAACAAACGTATGAGTTTGCGAAACCGTTTTGGCTGCGTCAAGAAACGTGTATCAAAAAGGGGTGTTTGATGGCGCGCCTCACGCCCGACGGCTTGTTGGGAAAGAGAGGCGCGAATTCCGATCGCCGGGCAACACGTCTTCAGTCCTGCTTGAACATGTCGACCCAATACAGCAAGGACAACAGATACAGCCCGGTGCAGGCCCAGGCACATGCCAACAGCAGTCCGAATCGTTCGCTCCAATTACGCCGCAGGCCATGGCGGCCGCGCCGCCGCAACCAACCGCCGGCCAACAGCGCGGCCGTCACGTAAATACCCATCAGCGGCGTCCCCCACAGCCAGCATACGGCGCTCCAAGGCCCGTCCGACTTGTCGGATAATTGCCAGGTAAGGATAGGCGGCCATAGCAGCCACGACGCCGTACCGTGCGCGAACCAGGCCATTTGTCCGGGGCCCCAGCGAGTGCGATCGCGGCGCCTCCGGAGCAGCAACAGCGGCACACCGACCAATGAAATGCCGCCTAAAATGACGATGAAAAATCGGAGAAACACGGGAACCATTTGAATCGGTCCGCCGTCCTCGCCGTCATACTCAACCAGCATCAGGGGGCGCATGACCCAGAACGCGGCGGCGATGCCGGCTACCATGATCAGCATCTGGGCGATGCTAAACCGATCGCGACGGACATCGCCACGGTATCCTTGCTGCCGGCTGCTTTGCTCGTCTGTCATTTACATAAGTTCTCGCTGTCGGTCGCGGCGCTTGAAACGCTTGACTCAACCAACTCAACGGCACCCGGGGCCACGTACATTCCTCGACTTTACGACGAGAGTCCAGTCTACCCAACGAATCAAGCCATTCCATAAGCAGACACAGACCTTGACGCCGCAACAAGGGACGTACAGACAAAACGGACCGCATAGGCAACCACCAGTGCCGACTGCACGTAAACCTCGCCTACCTATTTCCCGCAGCCATGGTCTGTGTCTTGTCTGTCGATGTTTCAAATCCTGTGGTTTTCCGGCGCGTGTTCTGCACGACGACGTTTCGACAAGAACCATGGCTCATCGACGGGCCATGGCCCGCGTTACGCTGCGAGGTGTTGGCGTCATGAGTTAGCAACGGTGTCGGCCGCAAGGTCTCGGGCGTCAGTGTGTTTGTTCTGAGCATCGCCCTCTAATTCTTCCGCTTGCCTGACCACCTTGAAGGTATTGATCCGAATTGCCGTGCCATCCTTGATGACCTCCAACTCCAAGAATCGTGGGATGCCTTTCTTTTCTCCCAGTGGGTAAGAAAAAACACGAGTTCCAAGATCCACCACGTAGAACGTCAGCTGATCCTCGTGAGGCGATTCGAACTGATGCAATCCGTGTTGGCGCATCAGCACTTCGAAGTCCTGGAAGCTCGTCTGTTCGCGGAAGGATTCGGAGGTCAATGCGTAGGCATCGTCGAGTCGGTCGGTTCGAACGTGCTCGAGGAAGGCCAGGACGGTGTCGTGACTGTCGGCAGTATCCTCGAGTATCTCGCCCGCCATCCACATTGCAGGCGCGATTGCGCTGAATAGCCAAAATCCAATGCCACCGCAAAACAGAACCACGACTACACTCAGACCCAACAGAAACGTGGTCCAAACGGATTGCTTGGTGTCTTGGGATGGCATGTCTTGGCCTCCAGATGCTGAGGATGGTCGCACAAGTGACTTATCGAGCGATCACAATGTAGCCTTCTGGCAAGAAGACGCCAGTCTGGCGGCGTATTAACGCGCACATGCCCGAGACCCGCTGACGGCGAAGCCGGTGTTGTCGTCCGGCGTTGTTTCAGGTGTCCGCAGGCCGGAACGGTTGATCAGCGCGCTACCATCCCTAATGCCCGCGCGGGCTCGGCCGAAACCGCAATCGATCAGCTGGCTGACGCGAGCAACGAGCATGTTTTCGATCACAGATCCAACCGGCAGGGCTGTCTCGACCCGAAAACGTTGCATTCTTGACACGTCTCACGCGCGACGACTTGTGGGCACAAGCCAAGGCTTGCAGACGGGCCAAAAGCCCTGTTACACGTTGAGGAGCTGGCATCATGACGCGCATGCGATCTTGTCCAATTGCGCCCTTGCGCCCTGACACTTCTCCCTTGGTAGGCTGAGTGATCGTTAGCCGACGTTCTATTGCACTCTGTCGTGACGGTGGCAGCCAACTCCATCGGTCGCAGTGCGATTGAGTCGCGGCTCCAAACCACGGGCCGGGGTTGTGCGCGCGGAACACACCATCCCGTGGTTCTTTGTCGCTCGCTCGCGGCAAACAACGGCAAAAATAGGTATCCGCTTATGGCGCGGTGCGCACGACCGCATCCGACGTGTACAGCATTCTGGATCGCGACCTAAAGATGGCGGGAATTCCCAAGATCGACGATCGAGGTCGGTCGATTGACGTTCACGCGCTGCGGCACTCGTTTGGTTCGCTGCTCAGCAAGGGTGGAGTGGTACCTCGGACTGCACCGTCGCGCTGCGTCATTCGACGATTGACCTGACGATGAACACGTACACGGATCCGAGGTTATTGGACGTTCATGGATCGCTGGACGCATTGCCAGCGTTGCCGATCGACGGGAGAGATTCACGCCACATTGAACGGACCACAGGCACTGATCATGGCAACGCTGGGTTGCATCAGTTTGCACCAGGGTTTGCACCAACTCCCGACAAAGCATGTCAATCGGGGGCAATTGGAGCCAAGAGGCAGGTTCCACAAGAGAAGCGGGTTGATGGTAGCAACGACGACGCAAGTCGTTATCCCATCAAACGAAAGCAGCCGTTGTCAATTGCTGACAACGGCTGTCGTAAAGTGGAGACGAAGGGGCTCGAACCCTCAACCCCCGGCTTGCAAAGTGCGTGGCCGATACGGGCGTAAGTCCGTAAACTATTGTTTTTTTTGTTGCTTACGGCATTCCGTGTTTCCCATGACGATGCGAGTTTTCCGTGTTTTCGGCACCGTTTAGTACCAAAACAGTACCAATCACTCGGTGCGACGCGAACTGGACAGTCAGATTTGGCGGCCCACTGCTTGAAAACGTCATCACCGACCGTCGCGGTTCTCGCTTCTGCCGCATCCTTTTTTGCACCCGTCCCGGGCTGTTGTGTAGCGTCAATTTGCTTGGCCGAGCGGGTCTCAATTAGAACGGCCCAGTCGTGTCACGGCTAGCTCTAGTCCTTTCGAAGCAGGGCGAACGATTAGTTGTTTTTGGTGAACCAACAGGTTTTAGGGGCCGTAGGAAGTTTCTTGTCAGATGTTGTTTGCTTCATGGAGGTTGGGGCAATTCGCTCAAGGAGGTGAATTTTGAAAATGGCTCCCGCCGGGAGTCTGCTGCATGCATTGCGGCAGGTTCCCGATCCGCGTGGAGCCCAGGGACGACGCTTCTCTTTAGTGGCCATGCTGGCCACGATTGTCAGTTCGGTTTTGTGTGGGGCGCGGGGTCCGACCGCGATCTCCGAGTGGATTCGTTCGCAAGATCCGGAAGTGTGGCATTGGTTGGGTTACTTTCGTAAGCCGCCCAAGCCAGGTGCGTTTCGTGATCTGTTGATTGCCTTGGATTGCGACGCCTTTGAAGCGGTGTTGCGAGAGTGGATAGACAGCGTGTTACCGGAAGTTGCCGACGACGATTTGTCGGCAGTTTCACTCGATGGGAAGACGCTGTGCGGCACGATGTCACCGCACGGTCGCGCGGTGCAGCTATTGAGCTTGCTCGATCAACGCAGTGGATGCGTGCTCAGTCAACAAGCGGTTGGCGACACGAACGAAGCCAAAGCCGCGATCCCATTTCTCAAGACACTATTGCTCGAAGGGCGTGTGATCACCGGTGACGCGATGTTCTGCAATCGTGAGATTTGCAGGGAAATCACAGACTCTGGAGGTCACTACCTAGTCCTTAAACAAGCGAAGGCTGAGCGGATTTAATTGGGTGCACGGAGCGTTTTATGAGCGCAGGATTGACGCGGCCGTTTGGGCGGCCAAGTGTTTCGTGTTGTCGTTTCGTCATAGGAAGTTCGTTTTCTGCCGAGTAGGCTCGGGGCGTGGCGATTGACTGGAGCATCCGGGCTCCAGCTTCATGGTCGAAGCGTCAGCAGAGAAGCGGCAGGCTCAACTGGTCAAGCAGTCGGAAGAAGACCGGTTGCCAGGGGTTCCATGAGAGGAACCGGTAAACGAGCTTTCCTCCTGTCCGCGTGATTTGAGCGGGCACGTTGATCATCGCGTTGCGAAACGTGGTGAAGTCCATTCGCAGCAACTTTCGCTTTTCTGCTGTGTGTTTTTCTTGCCAGCGTCCCTGCTCCGGGAGCAGCAGCGCTGACCAGGCCTTCAAGCTCCAAGCCAGCGAGGCGATGACCATGTACGCCCAGTTGCTCTCCAGGCTGTCCAGCGGAGCGGTCAAAGCCCGCACGTCGCTCTTCTGTTGCTGGATCAAGTTTTCCTGGTCACAGCGATCGTTGGCGCGATGCACGATTTGTTCCGCCGAACGCTTGCGATCATTGGTGATGTAGAAGAAGCAACGCGTCTGGTCGAACAGTTTCAACTGGCCTTGGGAAACTTCCAGATCCTTCCACACGACAATGACGCGATAATCCTGTTTGCACTTCACTGGCCGGTACGCGAACTCTGCCACGTGCTCCTGCTGCAACCGAATGTTCTCAAACTCTCGCCGCTCGACGATCTGCTCCTTCACGTTTTCTGGACGCCTCCGCGGAGTCGTTTTCACCTCATAGCGAGGTGGCCGCCTCAGGCGTCGCCAAGCGCTGTGGGGCAGGTTTTCCGCGAGTTCGTAAAGATTCGGCATCGCATCGATGCCAAATATGAACTGCACACCGTCCCGATCCCAGCCATCTAATTGTTGTGTTTGCGTGAAGTCCGTGTCGCCGCGCAAGGTTATCTTGCGAAAGCCTGCTCGGCGGCATAACGCCACGGCACGATCGAGATAGACG
>JAUIHJ010000317.1 GCA_030432015.1 bacterium | reverse complement strand
GATCTGTCGTGCTTGGATTGCCGTTGGTCATCAACTCGAAATTCCTCGCTTCGTCAATCTTGCCACACAGGTTGATGAACGCCTCGACTTTAGCGCGCCTTGGCGGTACGGTGCCACTGTACAGGGAAAAATGTTGCCCTCTCACCCTCTTCGACACGCTGGCAGCTTGCCTGGCGGCGACCAAATCCAGTATACCGAACCGAGCGGTTGTTGACTTCATACGCCGGTGTTGCGGCGATTGGTTCTGAAGCTGAGCCCGATGTTCGATTCGCGTCAGCGGGTCAGATGCCGCTTTCAATCGCCGCCCCGGATGGCGGGTGCGCTGCCCGTTGAGCTGGGATTCCAGCACACCGGCGCAGATCGTGTTCAAGTTGCGCCGTGCAGGATACTGAGATGTGACTCCGTCATCGGGGTGCGCCGGCAGGCTGGTAACGCCGGCCAACCCATCCAATCTAAGCAGGCAGCCAATGAACGAGCCGACATTGTAACCGCGTCACGGGGACTGGCACGTTCTTCGCCGGCCAGCCATTGTTTCTCGTCCAATCCGCTGCGCGGCGAAAAACGAGCCGGTCCCCCGATTGTCGCCCAATGACGCTCGGTCACTTAGTCCTCGATACCGTGCTGCTCAAGAAACGCGTCAGGGATCGATGAAGTCAAGCGTCCTACCAGGGCGTAGTAGAACAGTTGCGTTCCTTCCATCGAAAGGCGATGGCGATAAAGTTCGAGGTGATAGACATCGAGGTACTTTGAGAAAATCAGTTCGCGGACGAGGCGAGAGAAGCCCGTTTGTTCGGTGTGATCGAGAAAGCTCTCCTTGATGTTGAAAGCGAGCCAGCCGTCAGTTCGAAGGAGCTTCAAGGCACGAAAGAAGGCTTTCGGCGGAATGTCTCCGAAGCCGAGTGCGGCAACACAAGTTAAGCAGTCCAATCGCCATTCTTTAAGCTCCTCAATGACGTCAGATGCAAGATCGGTAAAGTCGGCGACGTAGTAGTCGTCGTAGACCGTGGATCGGTCCCGATAAGCAGCATCGCGCGCCTCGGGAATAATGTCCGCGCCCACCAACCGAGCGACACCTTCGCGCTTGAGCACTTCACCCATCATTCCGTTACCCGCACCCAAATCGATCACACGCAGTTCCGTGATGGGTTCACGGACGGTTTGCAGCGCGCGCTGCAAGAGATCGGCTACCTTTTCAGGTGAATTGCAGCGAAGTCGATCGTAAAAGAGCTGCTCATACAAGCCGGGCCGCTTGTAGATCTCATCGTAATCGTGGAATCGCAAACGCTGCGGCGTGCCGTCTTCAACGAGGGTGAAGAAAACTTCGTCTTGGCGCAGCTTCTCTGAATCGCTTGGCGGAAATTGAATACGGTACCGTTGTGACATAGTGAGGCAGTCTACGGGCTACCGGTTTTCAATGATAGGGCTGGTGTCTTTGCGAACGGTGTCTTTGCGGCGCGTTGGGGCGCGTTGGGGCGCGTTGGGGCGGAAGCTGTCGCCGCTGGCGTCAGACGTCGTGAGGCCTGTGGCAATGCCACGCTGGTCCAGTTTCGCCGAGGTCCAGCGGCGCATGCGGCAGACACGCGTCGTCATGAACCACGAGAGCAGATCAACGTGATTCATTGTAAGACGCGGTTGTGGCAACACGTGGTCAAGACGGAGCGACAGATCGGCGCATGCCGGTCATGGCTGGCTGATCGTCAAGAAATCAGTTTGGCAAAATTGAACTCGATGGCGACGACGGCCCCTTCAGAAAGCCACCCTCGAGCGTGGCGGTGCACGCTTCCTCGAGCGAAACGATGGCTGAGAGTGGTTTTCAGATCAACTCGCAACCGATATGTTGGCCGTGTTGGAGTGCGCGCGTGGCTAAACCACGCACGATCTTAATCGACCACAACGAGGCAGCGGAAAGCACGGCTGCCGAATTCGCTCCAATTGGGAGGGCGGCAAATCAATGATCCTTCGCCTATCCCAGAAGCTCAACACGAAGATTAAGGCGGGCAAGCTCGCCGAGATGCCGCTGGATGAGAATCCCTACGCCGATTGGTCATGCCACTTGTTCACGGCGGATCGCACCCAGTACATCATCATGAGCAACACGGCGTCGCTGTACTCGTGCGTGATGTACGGCAAGGGAATTACCAGTGACGGTCGGTTCATCGAACGAGCGTTGAGTTCCATCCGAGAATTCACAGAAGGCGATGGGCAGGCGTTTGTCTACCAGAAGTTCATCGCGCCTTCGACAGTCACAGTGAGTTTCGCCAAGGCCTTGAGTCGCCAGGTGACCGGTTCGATGAAGGAACTCGTCGCGGCGGCGACGCACTCGCTGGAGTCCGGCGAAGTCGCTCCGCATGCCGTTGGCGTGTACTTGAATGAGCTCTTGTTGTCGGCAATCGCGACGCAGCAGGACCGTGGTTATGGGCGACCCAAAGATGCCTTCAAGTTGCTCTCGACTCGAGACGACGCATGAACCTACGGATTCGCCCCGAGACCGCCCACGACCGCGAAGCCATTAGGAAGGTAAACGAGGCGGCATTCACTGGTGATGCCGAAGCGATTCTCGTCGATGATTTACGTGACGGCGGTTTCGTCGAAGTTTCTCTGGTTGCCGAACTGGATAACCTCATCGTCGGACACATTCTCTTTAGTCGAGTGACGGTGGTGGGGACCGAGGGGATGGTGAATGCCGTGTCGCTCGCTCCGATGGCAGTGCGGCCGGATCATCAGGGTCAAGGCATCGGTGGTCAGTTGGTGGAGGCTGGGCTCGAAGCCTGCCGAGCTAAACAGCAGGAGGTTGTCTTGGTGCTTGGTCATCCCGACTTCTACCCCCGATTTGGATTTTCGGCTGAACTTGCTCGGCCAATGAACAACCCCTTCGGAAGTGGAAATGCATGGATGGCACGCGAACTTGTACCTGGCGCTCTGGCTGATGTTGCGGGACGAATTGAATACCCGGCTCCGTACTTGAGGCTGGAGTCCCAGTGAGCTCGACTGCCCCCGCCCCTGGTGGCAGCTTGGCGGCAATCCTCGGACCGCTCGCCGGAATGTTTCACGGCGGATCCCCATCCAACCGCACCGTCACTTCCGGCGTCGAGATCGTCAAGAAATCGATTTTCAAATGCTGACCTGGGGTGAGGTCAAGGCGGACAAGGCGACGCCAGCTCAGGTTGTGAAAGCGAGTCTGGTCAAGGGTGGATTGCTGCGAATGATTTCACCGGTATCCGATACCTTCAAGTAATAGGACGACAGAATGCGGAGACCAGCGGACAAAGCGAAGTCTCCCATCGGCTCCCGTTGCTCCCAAATATTGACCCGGCAGTTGCCATCGTGGTGCCGACATACCTCCACTCGATGTAAACGGGGCGGTTTGCCGATCTTTTCCAACACTTGGGAAGTAATCTTTTCCGTATGATTCGATTCCGCTGCCGGTTCGTCCCCGCTTGGGGCAGTCTGGTCGTCCTTTGCCATTATTTCCTCGGTCAGTTGAAGGTGATGAGATGAACTGTAGCGTAACCGAGTTGCAGTCGATACGGGCCAAGAATTCTTTGGGGCGTCTGCCAAGCGACCGTGCCAAGCGTGTCGTCGTTGACTGAACTCCATGCCCGCTCAGCGTGACCGCCCACGTTCGTCGACCTGCCACACCTTACGGTTCTGGACATCCATCGCCGTCAACCAGCCGCCGTCCCAGCAATTCGTGTCGATGCAAACAAGGTGGCCGGCATCCAATAACTCACCATTCTTCTGGGATGTATGGCCAACGACAGCAGTCTTGCCAGAGACGTGGGGCCGCGGCACGCCGTCACGAATGCCACCCCATAAAATGGTCGATTCATCCTGTTCGTCAAGCGGTATGTCGGGATCGTATGCGGCGTGGACGAAAAAGTGTGTTCGTGTCTCATGCCACATTCGACAGCGCCGCAGAAAGTCGGCATGCTTCGTCGGAATGTCGCCAAGACGCTCCGAGTCACCGTACGATTGGAGCGTTACTGTGCCGCCGATTGCCTTCCAGCCGTCCAGACTCAAGCGGCCTTCAATCGCCCCCAACATGACGGCGTCGTGGTTTCCCAGAAGTGGGATTAGCTGGCACCTTGCTTCCAACTTCAAAAGGAGATCGAGTACGCCCTTGGAATCAATCCCTTTGCTGACGTAATCGCCCAGTGTCACGAGCGTGTCGTCCGGTTGCAGTTCAATCGCCGCGATCACCGCTCTGAGGGCAACCGCGCATCCGTGTATGTCGCCGATCGCGATCGTTCGTTTTGACATGCTGCGATTCTACCGCTGAAGTCGAGCCCTGGGACAGCCGTCGCATCCCGGAGTCAAGCCATTGACGACGAGCGCTGGGAGCCCAAGATAACTCTTCAATTCACTTCGCCCCAGGACATGGTCGACGTCTGTTGGAACAGTGTCGAGCGGAAACCAATCCTCGCAGGGGATCTACATCGCCGGGTGCCTGAACGGGATGAGCGCGGCGCGACTCCAAGCTGCGGCCTGGGGACGCGGTGATGTGCTGTCTCATTCGTGCGGCATGAAGACGCTGTAGCATGCGATGACGTAGTGCCTGCACACCCCGAGCTCTACTCGCTTGGTCGGTCCGCGCTGCCCCGATCAACGACTGCCGGTGGTTGTGTCTGCACCGTCGTTTGCCGCGAAGTTTCTCGGGCGCTTAGAATTCAGTGCTTGCCATGCTCCAATGCCTGTGAAATGGAACGAGTGTTTCACGCGTTCCAATCGCGTGCTGGCCGCGACCGGAGGCCATTTGCCTCATCGTCATCGATGAATTCTTCCGTCACGGGGTCAAGCTTCAGTTTGCGCCGAAGAATCCACGCGATCGCCGCCGCATGGCAGGCGATATGGGACCGTCGCATGACGTTGGGGTTGGCCGCAGTTTCGCCGCGCGAACGGATACAATCGAAAAAGTTGCGTGAATGTGCGGAGACATCAAGGCCGCGGACCCGTTTCGCCGTATCCGGCAATTCGCCCTGTAGCGCATCCGAACTGACCACGATTTCACCGGCATCGCCCGTTTCAACCCAACCCTCGTCACCCACGAATCGCACGGGGCAGGTGCCAAGCCGTGTGATGTAATGCGGCGCACGATTGCCAAACGGTTCGGCAAGGAAGTCAATCACGAGCTTCACCCCGTTGGCGTAACGGCAAATGATGTTCTTGTCCGTCGGTTCGTATTCAATTGGCATCGTGTCATCCGCCTGATTGGCCCATTGGCATAGGTCGACCGTATGCGCTCCCCAATCAAGCAGCCTCGCGCCTGAATCAAAGTCCCACTGGCCGCGCCAACGGCCATCGACATACTTCTGGTTGAACGGGCGCCAAGGTGCCGGTCCAAGCCAGAGGCCCCAATCGACGACTTCATTTGGCGGAGTCGGTTCTGCGGGAAGCCATGTGTTGTCGAGGACCGGCACGTAAACCGACGCATGCAGCGTGTGAAGTTTGCCGAGCTTCCCGCCCTGTGCCAACGCCACTGCCTGCTGAAAATTCGGTACGCTACGTCGCTGCGTTCCGGCCTGAAAAACACGCCGCTCGGCATGCATCGTGTCGGCCAGTTCTTGACAAGCCGAAACGGTAATACCGCACGGTTTTTCGCTGTACACATCCTTGCCCGCCTTGGCCGCCAAGATCGATGCCGCCGCGTGCCAGCGATCGCCCGTCGCAATCAAAACGGCATCGATGTCCTTTCTTTCCAGAAGCTCGCGAAAGTCACGATAGACTATGCAGTCGCCGTTACGATAATGATCGTCGACAAGCGTCTTGCCAGCCTTGCGCCGCGTGGCTTGCACATCGGCAATCGCGACGCAACGGATATCGGGAAACTTCAGCATCGCCGTCAGGTCATACGTGCAACGCGGGCCGATTCCGATGACGCCCAGTGAAATCTTCTCGCTTGGCGCGGTATTCGCGTCGCGGCCGAGCACCTGGGCTGGCACCACGGCCGCCGCCGACGTTGCGACCGTCGCCGCGACCGCGCCGTGCAGGAACTCGCGACGCGTCGTGTTTTGGGGCAGGTTCATGTGTGTTCTCGCTGATGATTGTCGTGCATTCAGTCCCACGGAAACCGCCAACTATCGTACCACAAATCGCGAGTCGCAATCCAAGGAGATTGCCGAGAACAGTCCGGAGAAGCGCCGGCTCGGATTGTCAGGAAGGCGACGATGCGAGTGAAGTGAGTCGCCGTGCGAGCTGAGTGTTGATTGCGATGCGAGTGTCGGCCTCGAGGCACCATGCCGCCATCCAATCGCGGGCTACGGCGAAGACGAAGCGAGCTGGGCGGGGCCCGGAATCGGTGGCAGGACAACGTATGGCATCACAGCGTGACGCTGCCCAAATTGCCTTGGCTGGAAACCTCCTTGCCGGTGCCCACACCGAGTGCACGCACGCTGCGACCGGGAACGCTGAAGACGATTCGACGACAATTCGCGGTGAGGTTTCGCAAGGCGACCAAAGGCATCCGCGATCGTGCGAATTCCAGCAAAACCGCCGGCACAAGGCGCCAAAGGCTGCTTGGCCGCCGTTGCCCCGCGATTCACGACAAACGCTTCATTGCAAGGCTCGTATATATCGGTCCGCTGACCGCTTCACTGCCGCCTTTGCATCGTCGAAGATGACCTTGCCCCACCAAGCCCCGTAGAGCCTGTCGAAGGCGAAGGAATCAACCGCGGCAACAATCCGACGGACCGTCGAAGCGGGCAGCGGAATAAGGTTGGGATAACTGTACATAAAGCTCACCCAGCGACGGTCCTGCACGACTTGTACGATGTCACCGCTCAAAATGACGCCTTTGCCACCTGCGCCGTCAGGCCAATGCAGGACGGTCCCGCCGTCGAAGTGACCGCCGCAGCGGATCAGCGTAAGGCCGTGGCCAACCTCCTTGGATTCGTCGTCCCAAAACTCGATCATCGGGCTTGGTCGCTTCACCCATTGGCGGTCGGCGGCGTGGAGGTGGATCGGGCAGTTAAAGGCACGCGCCCACTCTACCATGCTGGCATAATAGTGGGGGTGGCTGATGGCGATGGCCGAGATCCCACCAATCCCCTGAATCATCTCAATCAGCCCATCGTCAATCAGGGGAATGCAGTCCCAGAGGACATTGCCATCTGGATGCGTAATCAGCAACGCCCGCTGGCCGATGGCAAAGGACGGTTCCATTCCGATCCCGTGCAGACCAGGTTCATCCAGCCGGACAACATTCCGGTGAGTCTGACGCAGTTCGTCGAGCGTAGTCCACTGCTGCCCACTCCAGCCAACAAACTGTCGCTCGTCGGTACAGATCTTGCATTCGCCGGGCGGACGGTCTGCCTCGGCGAATTGAGTGCCGCAGGTTGTGCAAATGAAATTGGGCATTAAGCAATCTTTCCCCTGTCCGCCCGCAACACCCATCGAATTGCCAGCCATGGAAACAGGAAGAACGAGTTCACCACGAGTTTGTGAAGGCCCATCCCGCAGTAGATGATCAGGTCCAATTCGTGCGGAGTAACCCCGAACCAGCGACCGTGGATATCATCAATGATGTCGCCGGTCAACATGAACACGACGAACGAGAACAGGAGCAGCAACGTACCGAGTAGCCAACACCGGATCAACACTTTGCCAAGCGTCTCGAAGAGGTCCCGCGTGGAATCAAGCATGATGGATCCTTGTTTCAGAATATTGCAGTTCGCATCGCCGACATCGATTCCCTCGCAAATTGCTTCTGCTTCCGCCGCACATACGGATAAGCGAATCGTGAAAACAACTGATTGGGCCGAGAGAAAGCATAGATGTCGTACCAGACGGAATCATCGCTGCGCCACTCGACCTGAAATCGCTCTTCCCCCGACTCGGCGTGTTCGGGCAACGTACCGTAGGCAAAAGAAAATCTGCGAAACGGTTGATGCTCTTCGAGGACGTACACGACTCGGCAGACGTTCAGTACCCAGAGACCCAAGGCACGGGCCAGTACGCCGATCGTTTGATCGGGCTCAGGATCGCCATCTGGTCGATGTAGCTCGATCCAGTCAAACCGATAATGTTGCCATTGGCCTAATGCTTGGCGCGCCGCCTCAAAGGTAGCTTTTCCTGCTCCCAGTTGAATGCGGTTGTGATCGACGATAAACCCTGATGGGTGCCGTCCATCGCTGGTCGAACCAATAGACGGATACGTGAAATCCAGCCGCACCTGGCCGTTGAGGACTTCGTTGATCCGGTCGGCGTTCGGTTTCGTAAGCAAATACATCAGTGTCAATCATCCTTGCGACCGGCAAAACGTCTTCAACGACGGGCACTTGTGTCTTTCCTGCTGCGCCGTTAGTAACCGCGACGTGACCGTGCTGCGAACACCATGAAACCCTCGCTCAGGCATGTTGAAGCTGCGTCTTTGTTTGTACCGCAGGCATATCACGTTGCAGCTTGGGGGGGCAACCCCAGGGATTGTTGGTCCGTCTGCTCATGAGCACAACGTCAATGCTGACGCGTCGGGTTACAAATTCTTCCACGTTTTCCGCAGTCGGCGTCGGCATAAAACGTGAATCTCGCAACTTTATACCTGGCGCATTGGGTCCTGGCGTGTGCCGAATACCCGAGTAAATCAACCGACAAGCCCTGGTTCGCGGTAGCCGATTCTATCCGACCAGGGGGAACTCAGATAGAATCGGCCCCAGGAGATGGGGCAGGGTTTACCGTCGACAGCGGACCGCATGCACATCGGCGTCGAATGGCGCCAGCTTGCAGAATTTAAGATACCGACGCATCGGTGAAGAGTGCCGGAAAGTAGACATGACACATCAGCCCTTTATCCCGGCGAAAGAGTTGAAGCAGGAGTACGGAGTCTTCGGTCATTTCTACTCCGTCGAACTCGCTTCAAAGGAGGTCGTTCAGTGCCGAAGTGTCTTGGAAATCGCCCGTCACGAATGCACTCCATCGGATCCTTCAGAGTTAACCGGGCTTCGCCCTGACGCCGTGTTCGTCATGATGAACCC
>JAUIHJ010000316.1 GCA_030432015.1 bacterium | reverse complement strand
GGCCGCCCCGCTGGACTTTCCCGGTCTGGGGGAAGCGGGCAGTTTGACGGCGATCTCCTTCGAGCCCGCCGGCCAGCCCATTCTGCGTGGCAAGAATGCACGCCGCCAGGTCGTCGTGACCGGCAAATACACGAGCGGCCAACTGCACGATCTGACGCGCCAGGTCAGCTACCGCGTCGATAATCCCCAGGTGCTGCAGATTGACTTCACGGGATTCGTGGTCCCGCTGGCCGACGGTGACGCGACGATTATCGCTCGCGAGCCCGGCGGCAAAGAGACCGCATTGAAGTTGACCGTGCAGCGATTCTCCGAACAATTTCCCGTGAACTTCAGCAACGAGATCGTGCCGATCTTTACCAAGCTCGGCTGCAACGCGGGGGGCTGCCACGGTAAGGCCGACGGCCAGAATGGTTTTAAGCTGTCATTGCTTGGTTTTTATCCACAGGACGACTACGAGTACCTGGTCAAGGAGGATCACGGCCGCCGCATTTTTCACGCGGATCCGGAGTATAGCTTGCTGCTGACGAAACCTTCGAACAAATTGCCGCATGGTGGTGGCCATCGCTTGTCACCCGGCAGCTATGAATGGCAATTGATCACCAACTGGATCGAGCAGGGGACTCCGTTCGGCGAAGACGACGACCCGACGATCCAGCGAATTGAGGTCTTTCCCAAGTCGCAGTCAATGAACCCCAACACCAAGCAACAGGTGATGGTCGTCGCGCATTACAGCGATGGAACCTCCCGTGATGTGACCCGTGTTGCAAACTATGAACCGAATGAGACCGAAATGGCCGCGGCGACCACCACCGGCTTGATCACCACCTCGGACATTCCGGGGGACGTGGCCATCATGGTCCGTTTTCAAAGTCAAGTCGCGGTCTTTCGCGCCAATATCCCGCTGGGCGTCGAGTTCAACCGCCAACCGCCGGAACGGACCTTTGTGGACAAGCACGTCTTTGCAAAGTTGCGGAAGCTGGGGATTCCGCCATCGGAACTGTGCGATGATGCGGCGTTTGTCCGGCGTGTCACCAGCGACATTGCAGGTCGTCTGCCAACCGCGGCGGAAGCCCGCGACTTCGCCGCGAGCCAGGAGCCGAATAAACGAGCCAAGTTGGTCGACGCGTTGCTCGATAGCCCGGGCTACGCGGACTACTTCGCCAACAAATGGGCCAATGTGCTGCGTAATCGGCGGACGAACGCGAACGACATCCCTTACACCTTCAGCTTCCACCACTGGATTCGCCAGTCGCTGGTGCAGAACATGCCCTACGACGAGTTCGTTCGCAACGTCCTGGCGGCATCAGGAGACCCGCAGTCACACCCGCCGGCAGCCTGGTACAAGGTCGTCTCCACTTCCACAACGCAGATGGAAGACACCGCCCAATTGTTCCTCGGCATGCGGATTCAATGTGCCCGCTGCCACCATCACCCTTTCGAGAAGTGGAGTCAGAACGATTACTACAGCTTTGAGGCATTCTTCAAGCAGGTCGGCCTGAAGCAGAGCAAGTTTGCCTTGAATAACGTCCGTGACGTTGTCTACCACAAGGACGGGGTCGCGACGTCGCGAAATCCTCGGACCGGCGAGACCCTCAAGCCAGCAGGGCTCGGCGGCCAATCGCTCGAAATTCCCGCCTACGAGGATCCGCGTCATCATCTTGTGGATTGGATGAGGGCGCCGGATAACCCGTACTTCTCCAAGGCTCTCGTGAATCGGTACTGGAAGCATTTCTTCGGCCGCGGCATCGTCAATCCGGAGGACGATATGCGGGTGACCAATCCCCCGTCGAACCCCGAATTGCTCGACGCGCTGGCCACCCACTTCGTGCAGCACAAGTTTGATCTGAAGGATCTGATACGCCAGATTTGCGGATCGAGCACATACCAGCTGAGTTCCGAACCGAACTCGTACAATGAGCGAGATCGGCAGAATTACTCGAGTTTCTATCCGCGGCGCCTAAATGCCGAACCGCTCTACGATGCAATCAATCAGGTCGCCGACGTGCAGGCCCGTTTTAGCGGCGTTCCCATCGGGACACGCGCAACGCAGTTGCCCGACAATGGCTTTAATGATTACTTCTTGCAGGTCTTTGGCAAGCCTGAAGCCGCCAGCGCCTGCGAATGCGAACGCAGCGCCGAAGCAAATCTGGCCCAGTCGTTGCACCTCCTGAATTCAACTGACATCCAAGGCCGGTTGGCCAACGGAAATGGTCGCGCGCGACAACTCGCCCGGAATGAGGATCTGACCGATGCGGAGAAGATCAGCGAGCTCTATTACTGGGCCTATGCCCGTCCTCCCAGCGATGAAGAACTGGAATTCGTACTGTCACACGTCGTAGCGAACGACAACAAGCAGCAAGCCTATGAAGACCTGCTGTGGGCCATCTTTAATACGAAAGAGTTCTTGTTTGTCAGATGACGCCTTGAAACCTGACTCTGCACCAGGCGGTCTTACCGTGATTGAACCGAATCTACTTCGAGGAGCGTGCCGGATGCGACCGATCGTCGCAATCGCGGTTGTCATGTCGTGTTTCGCTCAGTCGGCCGAAGCTCAATTGCCAGCCGCCCGTTTGGACGGAATCTTTCCAGCTGGAGCGCAGGTCGGCACCACGGTCGATGTCACGCTGACCGGGATTGACCTCGATGATGCCGCGGAACTTCACTTTTCGCACCCAGGACTGACCGCCAAACCGAAAATGGCAGCCGCGACGCCGTTCGACAAAGAGCGACCGATTCCGAATCAGTTCGTCGTCACGGTCGCCAGCGACGTTCCGGTTGGTTCGGTCGACGTCCGTGCTCGCGGCCGGTACGGGCTCTCCAATCCGCGGGCATTTGAATTGAGCAACCTCGAGGAAGTGACGGAGGTCGAGCCGAACAACGGACTGGATGAGGCCGTCGAGCTGGCTTTGCCGAAGATCGTCAACGGCCGGATCGAAAGGACTGCCGATGTCGACCGGTACCGCTTTACGGCCTCAGCTGGCGAGCGGCTGCTCGTCGAATGCCGTACGCGACGCATCGACTCGCTCCTGGAACCGGTCATCACGATCTATGATGCCCAGGGCCGCGAGTTGGTCAATCACCGGTGCGCGCAAATGGAGGAGGCGTTGGTTGACTTTCACGTTCCGGCCACCGGCGAATATTCGGTGCGCGTCGCGGACGCCTATTATCGAGGCAACGACTCCTATGGGTACCGGCTGGCCATCGGACCGCTGCCGCATCTCGATTTCATTTTTCCGCCCGCTGGCCCCGCTGGCGTAACCAGCCAATTCACCGTGTACGGCCGGAATCTGCCTGGCGGGAAACCATCCGATTATGCCATCGATGGCCAGCGACTCGAAAGCCTTGCGGTCAAGGTGGCGATTCCCAAAGACCCAGCCAAGCTGCTGCCGCTTGGTGACCGAGTTGATCCGGAGCAGGCCTTCGTGGATGCCGTCGAGTATCGCGTGCGAAGCGGGGCATTTGTTTCAAACGCCGCGTGCGTAGGAATTGCCACGGCGCCGGTGGTGATGGAGGCAAACGCGAATGATTCCCCTTCGCAATCGCAAGTGCTGACGCCCCCATGCGAAGTTGCGGGCCGATTCTATCCGGCGCGTGATAATGACTGGTATGCCTTTGAGGCGAAGCAAGGCGATGCATACACGATTGATGTGATTTCCAATCGGTTGGGACTTCCCACCGACCCGCAACTCGTCATTCACCAGGTCACGACCAATGACCAGGACGAGGAACAGGTGAAAGTGGTCGCCACCGTCGATGACCTTGGCACGCGCGATCGAGCTCAGTTTGATACGCGGAACGCGGATGCGGCGTATCAGTTTCTCGCGCCCGTCGACGCGGTCTATCGAGTTACCGTGCGTGATGGATACAGTTCCTTGCGCAGCGATCCGCGGTTGGTCTACCGACTCGCGATCCGAAAGTCACAGCCGGATTTTCGCCTGGTCGCCGTTCCGCAGGATCCGTGGGGAGCGCTGGTGCTCCGCAAGGGGGATCGCACGACCGTGGATGTGCTGGCCGAGCGGCGCGACGGTCTGACCGAACCCATAACGCTGTCGGTTTCGGGGCTTCCGAACGGCGTCACCAGCACTCCGGTCACACTCGGTCCGACAACCACCGTTGCCTCCCTGGTCCTGACAGCGACCGAAAATGTCGCACCGGGTATCGCGAGCTTGAACGTGGTGGGGACCGCTAAGATCGGCGGGCGCGACGTGGTGCGTGTGGCCCGCTATGGAACGGCCAACACGTCGATGCGGATGCTCCAACCCAATCAACGACCGCAAAATAGCCTGCCGGCTCGCCTCAGTCGCCAGCTCATGGTGTCGATCGTCGACAGTGAATCACCCTTCGCCATGGAATTGCAGAACGACACGGTCTGGGAAACGACACGGGCCGGAATTCTCAAGATTCCCTACACGGCCACGCGGCGCCGTGCGTACAAAGGGGTGGTGCAATGCGCAGTCGCGAACCTCCCGGTGAACATTAATCCGACGACGTTTAGTGTCGCTGCCAACGCGGACAAGGGCGAGTTTCAGCTCACGCTTCGCAATAACACACCCCCAGGCACCTATACCCTACATGCCGGTGCCTTCGTGACGTCTTATTCGTACGCACGGAATCCGGAATCTGCTGAAGTTGCCAAGCAACGCAAAGAGGCAATCGATAAAGTTGTGGCCGAAGCGACCGAGAAAGCGAAAGAGGCCACCACCGCCAAGCAGCAGGCGGACAAGGCGGCGACCGATACGGCGAATCTGGTCAAAGCGGCCGAACAGAAAAAGACCCAGGCCGACAGCGCCGCGAAAGCCGCGCTGGCAGCCCAGAAACTCGCCGAGCAAGCGATCGCCAAGGCCGAAGCGGCGGTCGCCGCCAACCCTGACGAACCAGCTCTGCAGGCCGCGCTCGCAGCCGCGGTAACGAACCAGTCCGCGGTGACTGAGAAAGCGAAATCAGCTGCAGCGACTGCCGCCTCCGCAGCCAAAGAAGTGGACGAGGCAAAAGCGGCTGCTACCGCGGCTGTCGAGCAGCAGAAGATGGCAGACCTACGTGCCGCTGAGGCAACCGCCTTCCAAAAAGCCGCAACCGATGAAAAGAAAGTCCGCGACAAGGAAGCGACCGACACCGAACGGGCCGCCAAGGCCAAGAATATCAATTACTGGACTGCATCGACGCCGGTCACCATCAAGATTCATGAATTTCCCATTGCGCTCGAATCGTTGCCGGAAGTCACCACGCTGAAGCAGGGCGACAATCTCGAATTGCCGATCAAAATCACACGCCTGATTGAATACCAGGAACAGGTCAGCCTGTCGACGATTATCAGGGGTGTCAGCGGTTTGTCAGTTCGAACGATGAACATTCCCAAAGACAAGAATCAGATCAAGCTTCCGGTGACCGTGGCGGCCAATGCCACACCTGGAACGCACGAAATAACGCTCCGTGCAACGATGCGCGTGAACAACCAGACGCTCACGCTCGACCAACCCTTCAAGGTGGAAATCGAGAAGGTTGAGCCGGAAGAATAGAGCCAAGAAACACCTCCCATGATCGGATTAGTTCGAATTCAATTGCCGTCTTGCGCACGCACGCAATGCTCACGCCCACGTGCAAATCCAGCCAGACGGTGGCGACCGCTGGTGGTACTGGCGTTGCAATCGGCTGTCATCCTCGGCGTGCTGTTGCCTCCCACGTCGCCGGTCAACGCCCAACCGATTGCGATCGCGCCGCTCACGCGTGCGGAACCGGTTGATTTTCAAAAGGAGATCTTGCCGATCCTGCAAAAGAAATGTCTCGCCTGCCACAGTTCGACCGAACGGCAAGGCGAATTGGTTTTGGAAACGGCGCAGATGATCCGCAAGGGTGGCGACACGGGTGCCGCTGTCGTCCCGAACAAGAGTGCCGAAAGCTTGCTGTTGCAGTTGGCGTCGCATCAGGAAGAACCATTCATGCCGCCAAAGGATAACGACGTCGCCGCGGCACCGGTCACCTCGCAGGAGCTTGGCTTGATCAAGCTGTGGATCGACCAGGGTGCTACGGGCAACGCTCAGAATGCTACGCTTTCACCTACGCAGTGGCGGCCCTTGCCATCCGGCGTAAATCCGATTTACGCCGTGGCGGTCACCCCTGACGGTCAGTACGCTGCCTGCGGCCGCGCAAACCAGATTTTTATTTATCATGTCCCGACGGGCCAACTTGTCACCCGGCTAACGGATCCGTCCCTCCATGCCCGCTCGGGTGACCCGCGTCCGGGAATTGCCCATCTCGATCTGGTCCAGTCTCTGGCCTTTAACCGCGACGGCAATATGCTCGCCTCCGGCGGATTTCGAACCGTCAAGCTGTGGCGCCGACCGGGGGACCAGTTCCGTCTGAAACTTGCTTCCGCCGCAGCCAAAGTGAGCGCCGTGGGAGTCAGCCCCGATCGCCAGACGTTGGCCGTCGCCGCCGAGAACGAAATCATGCTCTGGAAGGTCGCCGATGGACAGTTGATCCGAAAACTGTCGGGGCATACCGGGACGATTACCGACTTGCGATTTACCGTCGATGGGGCGAACTTGGTCTCGTCATCTCTCGATCAGACGGTACTGTCGTGGTCACTCGCCGACGGCAAACTTGCCGGGCGACTCGATATGCCTGCGGCCGTCACCGCGATTGAATTCGTAACACCGACGGGTCAGGGCGCCGAAGCTGGGGCGCTGCTGGCGATCGGTGACGTGGACAAGCTGGTGCGGATCTGCAAGGCTCCGAGCGAATTGGTCCCGTTCGCCGAGACGCCTGCCAGCCCCACGGCGGTGGCGACGACGTCAGACCATCAGGTGATCGCCATTGCCGGTGCCGACGGGCGACTCCGCATCATGGATCAAAACGGTGCCGTCAGCCGCGAGTGGAAGGTGCCCGGTGCGCCGATTGCCGGCTTGGCGTTTCATCCTTCGTCCACGCTGCCCCCGGGCGGCACCGCTCAGCCCATTCCGTTGTTAGCGACGGCGGGAGCTGATGGCGTGGTGCGGCTCTGGAATTATCTCACTGCCGAACCTGACGTGGCATTTCATGGGGCTCCCGTCGCGATCCAGTCGCTGACCATCCGCCCCGATGGAAAACAACTCGCCAGCGGCGCCGCCGACGGAGCAATTTCGGTTTGGAATCTTGCCGTGACTCAGCGTGACGGCGAAGTCTTGCCCGACGGTGACGTTGTTGCAGGCGGGTTCGACGTGCAGACCCCGGTCGCTGCACTGAGCCTCGATGGGAAACGACTCGCGACCGCAGGTGTCAATCCCCAGGGGCCGGCCGTGATTGTTGTCGACCTCGAGGCGAAAGCAGTCTCCCACACGTTGCTGGGACATGAAGGCGCAATTCAATCGCTGGCGTTCAGTCCCGATGGCAAGCGACTTGTTTCCGGTGCCTCGGACAAGTCTGCACGCATCTGGGAACTCAACGCTGACGCGTCGGCCGAGCCGATCGAATTTCACGGCCACGCGGGCGCCGTGACCGCCGTCGCATTTAGTGCCAATGGCCAACAAGTGGTGTCTGGTTCAGCCGACACGTCGCTCAAGCTTTGGAACGCGGCCGACGCCACCGAAATCCAAGCGTTTTCCGGGCATACCGGCGCCATCGTGGGCGTTGCCTTCAGCAGCGCGAACCAACCGGTCTCCGCCGCGGGGGACAAGACGATTCGAATCTGGAATCCTGCCAACGGTCAGGCCGTTCGCACGATCAGTGCGCCACAACCGCTCTCCGCGCTGACGATCACGCGCGACTTCGCCCGAGTCGCGGTCGCCGGCGCCGATCAGGTGGTCCGGATCTTTCAGCTGAGCAACGGTCAACCGCTGGCGGCATTGGAAGGGCACGCCGCGGGCGTACGCCATGTGGCGTTCAGTGGCGATGGCACGCGGATCGTCGTCACAACGGCGACCGACGCGACCGTTTGGGATGCCGCTACCGCACGCCTGCTGGAACTCAGGCCAATCAAGGACTTGGTTGCCGCCTCCTGCAGTCCGGATGTGAATACCCTGCTCGCGGTTACTTCCGACCAGGTCCGGCAATACCCGGTTCGCTTTGACCTTGCGATGACGGGGGTGGCCAAGCCGGTGACGTCCCTGACGTTCAGTCCCAATGGGCAAGTCCTATACGCAACGTCGACGGATGGGACGTTGCGTGGTTTCAACGCGACCAACGGCCAGCAGACGTTTGTCGCGAATCATGGGGCCCCGGTTCATGATGCCGCGTTGAGCCCCAACGGGCAATTTCTCGTGACGGCCGGCGAAGATCACGTGATCAAGGTCTGGTCGTCCGGGAATGGATCGCCGGCGGCTCCGCCGACATTGGCGGGCTTTCATGCGCCGGTTCGAGGGGTTACCTTCAGCGCCGACGGTACCCGCGTGATTGGTGGTTCGGCCGCGCCAGACCCTGAAGTCCTGGCGTTCGAGTTCGCAACGCGGACGCTCGAGCAGGGCTTCTCTGGCCATACCGGATCGGTCCAGGCTGTAATGGGACTCGAAGACGCTGGTTTTGCGACGTTGACCGACGCCGGCGTTTTTCAGAAATGGGAACTGGCGATCGTTCGGAAGCTCGCGGCGCATACTCAGCCGGTGACGTCGCTCGCCGTCTCACCCACCGATCCCAACCAATTGTTTTCCGCGAGTGTGGATGGCACCGTCCGCCACTGGAACGTCACGACAGGACAGCAACTTCGGCAATTTAATCACGGTGGTCCGGTCCAGTCGATCGCCGTCCGGCCGGACGGCAATCGACTCGCGTCGGCTGGCACGAACACGTCGGTCAAGTTGTGGAATGCCCAGAGCGGCCAGCAGATTGCTGACATGAAGGGCGATCTCCGTGCCAAGACGTTGGTCACGCGGCTGTCGCAGCGGCAGACTGCGGCCACGGCTCGGCGCGACGCGGCCAAGCGCAGCTTCGAGGCGGCCGAGAAAGATTTGCCCGTGAAAACGGCCGCAGCCAAAGCCACGGCGGACGCGTTGGCGGCTGCCACGAAGGAT
>JAUIHJ010000315.1 GCA_030432015.1 bacterium | reverse complement strand
AGAGGCCGTGCCTGGGAAAGGAAAGTCCTTCAATAATGGTCCGTCCAATGACACAAGTTGATCGTAGAGGCTCCGATCCGGATGCTCCGAATCGTCGGGTCGGGGTCCGGTTAGTAACGCTTGCATTTGGTTGGCCAGTACAGCCGCGCGCTGATGCGTTTGAGGGTTCTGCGCGGCGGCGCGCCATTGTGCAAGTGTCGAATTATCCGCCAGCGGTGATCCAGTGGCCGCGATGCGCGCGCTGGCAGGGCCTCGAACGGCGCGCCATACCGCGGGATTGCCGAAGCGATCCTGGTGAGGATTTCCGGCGTGCACCGAGTCGGCAATGTCGGTCGCCAGATTCCAGACGCGTTGCTGGCCATCCAATTCCTTGACGCAAAACGTGATCTCGGTGAGATCGCATACGTGGTTGCGATCGCGCGCGTCGACTCCCAGGAGGATCGTGTCGCCCTGCTTGACCTTGCCTTCGGTAGGCGTGGCGGTGGCCGTGCCACCAAGATCCACCGCCCCGGCGGCGAATATCAGCGCCTGCTGGCCGGTCTGTTTTTCAAGCCACCAGGTAATGCCATTTCCGCAACTGGGATGTGCGTGCGTGATCTTGGCCTCAACGCGAACGCGACCGGTGATGGGGCTGGTCCAGGTAACGGCCACAAACTCTTCCGGCAGTGGATGGACCATGACCTGATGTGGCCCGGCACGACCCGGAATGTGTTCGACCTTGTCTGACGCGTTCGTTACCAGGAGCGGCAGTTCGCCGCCGCGAGGTTGCCAACCCCGAATTGCCGGGCGCAGGTCATTCGGGGGCGTTTTCGCATCCAGCATTTGCAACGGCGCAATTGGCACAACGCGGCCTTTGAGGGCCTCGTCGTCTTGATGGTCGCGAGGATCGAGTGCCGTCAAGGCGATCCAACGCTGGAGCCATGCCGAATTTAAGTCGTGCCGCCTGGCCAGGGTGGCAACCGGTGTGTCGGGTGTGTTGGCAGCCTCGAGCGAAGCCGTCAGATACTTTGCGGTCTGGCTGAACAGCGGCGTGTAATCCGCTTCATACTGGAGTCCGAATTGAGCGTAATCGCGCAGCAGCATGGTTGGCTGACCCTGCCGTTCGAATCGTGGCCGCGACCACTCAGCCGTAACCTTTTCGCCGGTTCGTAACAGGTCGTAAATCTGCAGCTGCAGGATTACCTCTGCGTGACCAGGCAAGCGACGAACACCTTTCAGCCCCGCCTGATCGAGGTTCAATCGCAGTGTCTGTTGCTCGACCACGGGCGGGTCCTTGGCAACGCGCCGGACTGTATTTCCGTCGCGATAGCTGCCGATGATCGCGCTGCTCCAAAGCAGGCGCTGTGCCGCCTCGACGTCGGCCACGAGTGCGTCAAGGGCCGACTCGTCCGTCGCGTGTCGCCACCGGGTGCGAATCGGTTGTAGTGCGAACGAGCGCGGAGCGTCGCGATCGGTCAGGGTCTGCCAGAGTTGGGCGAGATACTTGCGGCTGAGCTTCTCGTTGTCGGCGACGGAGTCCAGCGTGAGGTTGCCTGCGGCCAGTTGAGCCCGCTGTCGCCACAACGCCTGCAGATACCGTTTCAAGGGCAACCCGCCATCGGCATCCTGCGTAAACTGGCCGTAGAAGGCGCGGAGCTTGGCGAGGCTCTCGTCCGTCCAATCGCGGCGCGTTTGTGCGGGGGAAAAGCGGAATCCGTCCGGTAGCAGCACGGCATGGGCGGCAATTTCCTTGGCGGCGTCCAGATACTTGGTCATCATCGCGGGTGACATCGCGAGGGCCTCGGCCGCGTTGGTGAAGCCCTCGCCAGCCGCACCGTCGCGGGGGAATTCGCGCGCTGGCTGAAGGTCGATGCCGGTTAAGTCACGGACGAGGCAATTGAATTCCGCGTTGCTGAGGCGACGCAGTGGCACGTGCCCCGGATCGCCAGCTCGCGCACGCGCTTCGTCGTCGAGCAGGCTTCGTGTCCAGTCGAGCAGTTGCTTTCGCTCGGCCTCGCTGGGTTGCGGTGCATCCCGGGGCGGCATTTCACCTGCCTCAAGCTGGACCACGACCGCTTGCCAAGGGGCGAGATCCTGGCGTATCGCCGCAACGGAAGCGAACCGTTCCAGATTCAATTCGCCCTCTTGTGTCGCATTCGAATGGCAATCGAGACAATAGGCCGCCAGGAGCGGGCGGACACGACTGGCGAAAGTGTCACGCCGTGCGGTCTCGGACTGCGGCGCGGCGGTTGGGGGAGCGTCGTTCGCGAAGCACCTCGCAGCGTTTGAGCACGCGATCACCGCGAGCAGTACCATCAGGAGGGACACCGTCAGCAACCGCTGACCAGGCACGCCAGATCGTTGGTCAACCAGGAATGAGCATGGCGGCTGGCTGGGAAGTTGCAGATGTGTCGACGCCATGAAGGCCACTCCAGGTTGCGTGCCGTGGGCTGCGTTGCTGCCGGTGCGTCGGCCTTGGCTCGCTGACTGCCTCGGCGAAAAGGGAGATGCGGCGCTCAATTATTGCTCGCCGATCACGCCCAATTCGGCGACGGAGGCCCACGGCCCGCCGTTGACTTCGGACAGAGCACGCAGCATGACATACCGTCCCATGATTTCGTCGCAGGAGACCTCCTGCGACGTCTTGGACTTCTCGAATTTGACCGTGGCGACGGGCCGGCCGAACTTGTCTGGTGAATCGCCGACATAGAACTCGCACTTGGCAATCGCACCATTCCAGCCGCCGTCTTGCCTGGCCAGGTAGCGAAAGCCGCGGATCGTGGCGGTCTGGCCGAGATCGACGACAAGGTCATGCGGGTGCCTTGCCAACGTCTCTTGAAATTGCGAATGCCAGTGGGTGCGAGGATCACCGTCGATGGCGTCGGCTGCGTTGCGGCCATTGGCTGTGGCCTCGCTACTCGCCCGGGCAACCCTCCACGCCTTGTTCGAAAGCAGGCCGGTCGGGTCCAGTACGTTGGCTTTCGTCTTTGTGGTTGGGGCTGGCTTGTCCTGGTTTCCAAGTTTTGCTCGGCGGTCGCGTTCGTGCATGTCTCGATGATGAAACGTTCCCTCGACGACCGGTTCGTGCGCTTCGTCGGCATATGCCTTGAGGCGGGACAAAACATCGGGTTCAGCCGCGGCCAGGTTATTCGCCTCGCTGACATCCACCGCCAAGTCGTAAAGTTCCCAGGGCTTCTTGGGGTGGGGACGAATCGCCTTCCAGTTTTCTGCGCGGACTGCGGTTTGGTTGCCCAATTCCCAGTACAGGTAGTCATGGGTCGACTGCGGTCTTCCGGCAAATTCTGCTCCCAACAATTCCGGAACGATCGAGATCCCATCAGTATCTTTGGTGGCAGGCGTCCCGACCAATTCCGCAAGCGTGGGGAGCACGTCTGGAAAGTACCATAAGTGATCGCTGACACGGCCCGCCGCGATCTTCCCGGGCCAACGGGCGAGCATTGGGATCCGCAAGCCACCTTCATACAGTGTCCCTTTTGTGCCGCGAAACTCGACCCCGGTTTCCGGGTGTTTGTTGGCACCGTGAAACCCGCGTGGATGTTGCGCATCACGGAAATAGTCATTGCCACCATTGTCACCACAGAAGAACACGATCGTGTTCTTCTCTAAGTCCAATTCGCGCAAGAGTCCCAGCACCTCGCCGACCTGCCGGTCGACCATGGAGACCATCGCGGCGTATCGTTTCGCTTGCTCGGGCCAGGGTTTGTCTCGGTACAGTTGCCAGGCTGGATCCTCGTCGGGGATGTCGAAGATACCGTGCGGTGGCGTGATGGGCAGATAACAGAAGAATGGTTGGTTCCTGTTGTCGCGAATGAATTCCATGCCGGCATCCATGATCACGTAATGCGAATAGGTTTCACCGTCACTGCCGCCGTGATTGCCGGGCAAGGCCAGCTCTTTGCTGTTCCGCACCAGATAAGGTGGGTAATAACTGTGGGCATGCACCTGATCGTAGTATCCTAAGAAGAGATCGAAGCCGTGCGCTTCCGGCACGCCCGTCGAACCTCGGCCGCCGCACCCCCACTTGCCAAACCCGCCGGTCGCGTAGCCGACATCATGCAGCATCGATGCGATCGTCACTTCGCCAGCACGCAGTGGTGTGCCGCCACCATTGGATCGCACGGACGTATGCCCGCTGTGTTTACCCGTCATGAGGCAGCATCGTGTCGGCGCGCATACGGATGAGCCCGCCAGCGCCTGCGTGAAGCGTATCCCCTCCTGCGCCATCGCATCGATTTGAGGGGTCGCGATATGAGGGCTTCCCATGCAGGAGAGTTCGTAGTACCCCAGTTCATCTGCCATGATATAAACGATGTTGGGGCGTGCGACTCGCTCGGCAGCAAGTGGTTGCGCATGAAGGTGCTGGGATGGGACCGACGCGGTCACAAGGACACCAATGATTGCGGCACTTGCCGATCGTATGCGATCCAGGAAGGTCGGATGGCAACGAATCGGCATTGGGGCAGGGTATTGAATTGTCATGATTCCTCGATCTCTCATCACGCGTATTTTCCGCTCGATTGTATCTTACACCAACCTCCGTTGGAGATGGTCGCGTTCGAATCGGAGGAATCGGAGAAGTGCGATCGAGCGGCGACTCCGGCTCGGTCGGCCAACAGCGCCCATCACCCCTGGTTCCGTCGTCGTGAAGACGAGCGGTCAGCCAATCCGAACCTTCCGCCGGCTTGTCGACTAAGTGCCCGAGTGCAATTCGGCGACAATCCGGGATCGGCTCACTGTTCGTCGCCCATTCGATTCAACGGCGGAAAAACCGCCTGTCGCCGAAAAAGGTGCCTCTCTCGCTGACGGGGTGCGCGCTGCTGAATCGCGCTCGGTCGTTTAGCCCACGCATGTCGCAAATCCGCCGGCTGTTTTGGTGGATCGAAATCTGACAGTTTGTCCGGGCTGGGGTTCTGGTCATGGCGGGTGCTGGGCGTCACCCCATAATGCGATTTTTGACGTTGCCCGTTTGTAAACGCCACTGGCATTTCAGGTCGTAGCTTGGCGTGCCGACTCCAGGGATTTGGGGTCTGGCTGGTCAAGAGCCGCGCAGCAGCGACGGGAGGTCAACGACGCGGAGCTTCCAGCCGCCGCTGAATGACAAATTGACGCGACAGCAAAGTATGCGAGCTGGGCTGGGGTAGGTTCCGATCCGCGAAAATTACCGTCAGTCGCGTCTCGAAGCCCCGCTTGGGGTACTTCGTCGGTCGTTGGCGGATTTGGGCGGTGGCGTCCGTTCGTCTTTACATGATCGGCAGAATCGCTCAGAATGAGGCACGAACATGACACTCACTTCGCGACCGCCCAGCATGGGAGGTCGCTTTTTTCGCTATCTGGAGAGATCTGATGTCCCAGCGCGTCCCGATGACCCAAGAGGGGTACAACAAGAAGAAGGCCGAGGTTGAGCGGCTGGAGAACGTCGAGATGCCCTTGATTGCCGAGAAGATTGCTGCAGCGCGGGACGAAGGCGATTTGAAGGAGAACGCGGAGTACCACGCCCAGCGTGAAAACCAGGGGATGCTGCAGGCCAAGATCAATCGGCTCAAGAGCGACCTGGCCAACGGGATGATCATCGATCCGTCAACCATGCCTCGGGACGAAGTCGCCTTTGGTGCGACGATCAAGGTGAAAGACCTGGATTTTGACGACGAAGAAGTTTACACGTTGGTGGGATCCGGCGAAGAAGACTACGACACCGGAAAGATCCTGCTGACCAGCCCGATTGGGCAGGGGTTGCTCGGCAAGAAACTTGGCGAAGTCGCAGAGATTGAGGCACCCAAAGGGGTGTTCAAGCTCGAGATTATCGAGATCACCTACGAATAAACACCGCCCGAGTATTTGGTGTCCGATTTGTCCGTCGCTGCGTCAGTTTCTACTTGATCTTTGCGCAGCGCAGGGGCTGCGATCAAGGGTCGATCGATACCGGGTGGATGGGGACCAGTTCGATCTCGGGCAAGTTCGCTGGCAAAGCGTCTGAATGACTTGGTTCAGGTAGTACGGCGAGCTGCTCCTCGTCGATCAGTTGTCCGTCGTCGGACCAGGCTTTCCACACACCTCGCTTTGTGCCGACGTAGAATTCGCCTTCTTCCTGTTTGCGACCGTTGGGATGCCAACGCGTCCACCGGTCGACGCGATCGCCGTCCTCGAACCGGCCCACAAGTTGCTTCTGACCGTTCTCGTGCCACCAGATGTGGTCACCGTCTGGCTCGCCGTTACGGTACGAACCAGAGAACCGCTTGGTGCCATTGGCGTGCCATTCCGTCCACTGGCCAACACGCACCGGTTCGCCAACGGTCGGCTCGCGGGTGATTTGCAGAATTCCATTCCACCAATCGATGTGCTTGGCGACCGTGACTTCACTGGTCTGCATCCATCCTTCGGCCTGCTTTTGCTGCTGAGGCTCGTGCCAGGTGACCACGGGGATCAGTTCCCTGGCGTCACGAAAATACTCGCGATTCGCAATCGTCCCTTGCATGGTAAAGGCAGTGACTTCACCGTCCAGCTTACCGTACTTGAACGACATCTCACGTTGCGGCTGCCCGTTGGAATACCAGTAAGTGACTTTCCCGTGCAGTTCGCCGTGGTTGAATTCCCAACTGCCAATCATCCGCTGGCGACTGTCGCTGATCGTCCAGGTGCCGTGCAATTGGCCATGGTCGAAATCGGCCTGGGATGTGAACGGTGGCAGGAACGACTCGCTGCCGGTGCCGAACGTCGACATCAGCCTCACCCAGTTTCCGTGCTGTTTGCCATAGCGAAATTCGCCATGCGCAACGAGCCGGCCTTGGGGATCCCACATCTTCCAAGGGCCGTGGTTCACATAGTTACGCTCGTCATCTTGAACGACTTGGCGTTCGATCTTGACCTTTCGGTTGGGATACTTTTCCGTAATGATCTCCGGCGCTGTATCGCCGCGACGCGCCATCACTGATTCGGATCGCGATTGGGGTGCCCCAATCCGCAGGACCGGGAGCGGTGTTGGCAGTAGTTCGTCCGCGTGGACATCGGCAGCGAGCAGCAGCGTTGCCAGGCAGAGCAGTATTGAGCGCGTGTTGTCTGTGCAATAACACATGGAACGTCTCCAGGTGGGGAGTCACGCATCCATGCCAGCAATTGTTCTATGCGTCCAAGCGAAACGAACCTTGCAAAAAAGCAATATCCAGCTTATCGGTCGATCGATCGCCAAAATTCCAGTCAAGACCGCCAGGACGCCCTGACCGTTACGGGTTCCCTGATCCGATCGACGGTCTCAACCCGCACAGGCTTGGCGATCGATCGTGAATCCCGCCTGGCCCAGCCTCCCGGTGCTCCGCCGGTTTACGCATCGAGCCTTGGCGAGCAGAGTTTCATGAATTGGTATATTGGGTTCGACAGGAATGCGTAAACGGACGAAGCGGCGTCTGCGCCAACGACTTTTGCCCATGCCGAAGCAGGCTGGCACGGAAATCTCCAGAACCGAGGCGGCAGGTCCAGGCACGTTCCATTCGGCCGATTTCCCATCGCCGCCGGAAACGGCTTCCGTGCGGCACTTGACCAGAGGGACTACCTTGATGACCGATCATGCAACGAAGACGTTTTATGACCGAATCAGTCACGCCTACGACTTTATTGCGGACAGCGGCGAACGCGATGCGCGCGAGCGCGGCTTGGCGCAATTGAATGTGCAACCGGGGGAATCGGTGCTGGAGATCGGATTCGGCACTGGCCATTCGCTGCTGTCCCTGGCCACTGCGGTCGGCGCTGACGGTCACGTGACAGGCATTGACATCTCGACGGGAATGCGCGAGATCGCCGCCAAGCGGATCGCGGCAGCGGACCTTGCAGATCGTGTGGAGCTTCGAGTCGGCAGCGTACCGCCCATCCCAGCCGACCTCGGTCCCTTCGATGCGATCACCATGAGCTTTACGCTCGAGCTATTCGGCCTGGAGACAATTCCCAAAGTGCTCGCTGAATGTCGTAGGCTCTTGCGGCGCGACGGACGCTTGGGCGTTGTTAGCATGGCGACTGTCGCGCCTGGTGACCATACGAGCATGTTGGAACGCACGTATGTCTGGATGCATACCCATTTCCCGCACATTGTCGATTGCCAGCCGATCCCACTCGAATCGCTGCTTGAAACTGCTGGATTCAAGCTTGCGCAACGTGAACGCGTCGAACTGTTTACCATGCCCGTCGCGATTGCGGTGGCGCATCAGAGCTAAGTGTCGCGCGGCAGGAACGAGGCGCTCCTGCCAGGCTCGGCGTCCACGACCCATTATTCGGGGGACGCCAGGGCGTGCGCGACACGTTCGGCCTGTTCCATGACGCGCAGAATATTTCCACTGCAGATCTGAGCGACCTCGTCCGTCGTGTAACCACGATTAAGCAACTCTTGCGTGATCAGCGGATACGTCGATACATCCTCCAACTGCTTGGGCACCATGCTGACGCCGTCATAGTCAGATCCCAGTCCAACATGGTCGATGCCTGCCACCCGGACAATATGGTCAATATGGTCAACGAGGTCGTGGATGGTGCCGGGCAGCATGGGATTTTTCAGCCGCCACGTGGCACTGGCCTTAGCATAATCGTCTTTGTCAGGGTGTTTCTTCCGCAAGTCTCGGAAGACATCGAACATCTGCGACATGCGCCTCGCCGATTCCGGAACGACGAACCCCGAGAAAAAATTGACCATCACGACGCCGCCATTCCGTGCCGTCAGACGGAGCACATCGTCGGGTACGTTACGAGCATGATCCGCCACGGCCCGGGCCGACGAGTGCGAGTAGATGATCGGCGCTTGCGAGACGCGAATCGCATCTTTCATGGTGGCCGGCGAAACATGAGACAGGTCGACCAGCATCCCCAGTCGATTCATCTCACGAACGACTTCCTCGCCGAATTCCGACAGGCCGTCATGTTTCGCGGCGTCGGTCGCCGAATCGGCCCAGTCCAGCGTGTCGGAGTGCGTCAGGGTCATATATCCCGTCCCCAGACGGTGGAGGCGGCGGAGC